>JACCXA010000245.1 GCA_013697365.1 Chthoniobacterales bacterium | reverse complement strand
GTGTTTGATGTTTCTCCTTTCGAAGCGGGGCAAACATCGAACATCCAACATCGAACACTGAACATCGAAGTGCAGCATCACGGAGGCGCCAACTGCCCATGAGGACGCCGTCTGGAAATAAGGTCTACGGCATCGGAGCAGAATATCCGTCCGCGGCCGCGCTTTACGAAGCGGCGAAACGGGTGCGCGATGCGGGATTCAAACGGTGGGATGTGCACTCGCCTTTTCCGATTCACGGCATGGACGACGCAATGGGGCTGGGAAAATCATGGCTCAGCGCGGCGGTGTTGATTGGCGGCATCACCGGACTGGTCACCGCATGCCTCCTTACCTTTGGGCCTTCGTGGTTCATCTATCCACTCGTCGTCCATGGGAAGCCTGTGAATTGGAAGACCGTGCCAGCGTTCTTTCCAATCATGTTTGAGCTGACGGTGCTCGTTTCTGCCTTCACCGCTTTCCTTTCCATGTTGATCATGAACGGTCTGCCGCGCTGGTATCATCCCATCTTCAACTGGGACCGATTTAGCCGTGCGACGAACGACGGCTTCTTTCTCGTAATTGAAGCACGCGATCCGCGTTTTACTGAAAGTGAAGCGCAGCAGCTCCTTGAGCAGAGCGGCGGGCAACACATCACCGTGGTCCACGAAGACTAGCATCGATATGCTGCGCGGATTCTTTCTCATCTTTTTGCTCACCGGGGTCGCAATGGTTGCGTTTCTCGGTTTCCGCGGGCAACGCAGCACGGGCTCTCCGATCGAGGTGTTTCCCGACATGGTCCGGCAGCCAAAAGTGCGGGCCCAGGCGCCTCTTGGTTTCTTCGGTGACAATCGGGGGATGCGCGTGCCGGTGGCTGGAACGGTGCCGATCGGATACGAAATGCCCGTTCCTGCTACGAAAACGAATCCGGGCGCTCCGGTCGTTCCTCCCGGTCCTGGGGGCGAGCAACGCGTCGCCTTTAGCTCCGGCCCGGATTATCAGAATACCGGCAAGATGGGAACGAACTGGGGCACAGGGATCCCGTTTCAAGTGACCCCAGAGGTGATGAAACGCGGGGAGCAGCGCTTCAACATCAACTGCGCGGTCTGTCACGGGATGTCCGCGGCGGGCAATGGAATCGTAAAGCAATACGGCCTCACGACGATCGTGACATTGCAGGATGAGCGCATCCGGAACATGTCCGACGGGGAGATCTTTGACACGATCACGCATGGCAAAAACACCATGATGGCGTACGGCCCGAACGTAACCGTGAGCGATCGCTGGGCGATCATCGCCTACCTGCGCGCCCTCCAGCGGAGCCAGAATGCGACCGCGGCCGATGTGCCACCTGAAGCTCAGGCGGAGATTGAGAAACCATGAGCGACCGTTCACACGTCTTGCCGACGCCAGAGGGCGAGTATTTCGAGAATACCCGCTTTGCCCGGGTCTCGCTTATCGCCGCTGTCGCCGCCGTGGTCGGGCTGGTCGTGAGCTTGATCGGCGCGTTTGTCTGGCCGGAGCAATTCGCCTACTCGTGGCTCTTCGGATTCGCCTATTGCTTCACGATCTGCGCGGGCTGCTTTTTCTGGATCATTGTGCATCACGCGGTCGATGCGGAGTGGTCGGTCGTGGTGCGGCGGCAGTGGGAGAACATCGCGCAGTGCTTGCTGCTGCTCGCGTTGTTCTTCATTCCCGTGATTCTCTTCCGGCACCACCTTTACGAATGGATGAACATCCCCGCGGGTCAGGACCACTTGCTCGATGCCAAGCGGGCTTATCTAAACTTCCCGTTCTTCCTCGTCCGCGCGGTGATCTTTTTCAGCTATTTCGCGATCTTTGCATTCCTCTTTCGCATGATTTCCGTGGGCCAGGATCGTGATGGGAATCCTGCCTCAACTCTGCGGATGCGGCGGCTAGCCTTTGTCGCGCTGCCGCTTTTCGCACTCGCTCTTACCTTCGGCGCCTTCGATTGGCTGATGAGCCTGAACTACCACTGGTTCTCCACCATGTGGGGCGTTTACATCTTCGCCGGGGCGTGCGGCAGTTCGATGTCACTCACCGTGCTGGTGATGGCGGCGCTGCGGAACGCCGGTTACTTCAAAGACGTCGTCACGATCGAGCACTTCCATATCATGGGGAAGTGGATGCTGGCCTTCACGGTTTTCTGGGCCTACATCGGCTTCAGCCAGTACATGCTGATCTGGTACGCGAACATCCCAGAAGAAACGGAATACTTCATCCTGCGAAATATTGAAGGCTGGAACCTGCTCAGCATCCTGCTCGTCGTCGGCCGCTTCTTCGTTCCCTTTGCTTTGTTGCTCCTGCGTTCGACGAAGAAGAATCTGCGGACGCTCTGTCTGGTCTCGGGTTGGATTCTCTTCATGCAGCTGATCGACATGTATATCGTAATTCTGCCTGAGCTCCATCGCACCGGTGTGCATGTCAGCATTCTCGATTTCTTCCCCGTCCTCGGGATTGCCGGAACGCTGGCCTTCTTTTACCTCAGAATCATTGGCAAGACCTCGCTCTTCCCGGTGCGCGACCCGCGCTTGCTCGAATCACTTCGAATCCAGAATTAAACGTGGCTACCGACGATCCCAAACTCAGCTTCCAGCAGCCACGTTCCATGTTTGGAACCTGGCTGGGCGTGATCCTGTTATTTTCAATCTTTGCTTTGCTTGTTTGGGTGGTGATGGGTGCCATGCCGCGCGGCGATGACTACGAGGAGAAGCGCGCCGCTGCTCGCATGGATAAAATGAAGATCTCGCGAGAAGAAGCCGAGACGTCTCTGAACAAGTATGGCTGGGTGGATAAGGATAAAGGCGTCGCACGCGTGCCCATTCAGCGGGGAATGGAACTCAGCATGGCGGAACTGGCCCAGAAAAAGCCCGCGCCGGCCGGTCCGATCGCTCTCGCGGGACAGCCCGGGCCTCAGATAACGGCGCCCGTGGCACCGACGAGTTCAACGGTGCCCCCAAGTGCGGTGGCGGTAGCCTCGGCCGCGGCTTCTCCCAAGCCGACGTCGATTCACGGGGAGCAATCCGAAAACCGCGGCCAACCGACCGGCGCCGCGAACCCGCCAAATGCCGCTCCGGGCACGCAACCGGGAGCAAATGCGACCCCGGCCGCATCGCCGCCTTCGGGCGCCAACATGCCCCAGCCCGGCGTGGGTCAGCCAACGGCAACGCCCGTTCAGTCACCGCCAGGAACTCCGCTGCCAATTCGAGGGAAGAAGCCATGAACCTGGCTGAACTTCTGATAAGAATGCGTCGATATGACAGAAACGCGGAAGTGATTTTCGACGCACAGGAGCCGGTCGGGCGCGCGACGGACCTGGTGATGCCGCGGCGCGGTTGGTGGCGGCGTGGAAAATATTTGAGCGCGAAAGCGGCGGGCGTGCCTCGCGGCTTGGACCAAGCGACAAATCACTGACGCGTCCCTCCCCATGACTCCTGCGAACATCCCGCTAATCCCACCGTCATCGATGGATGTCGAAGCGAACACCGATGAGAACGACGTGACGCGCGGCGAAGTGGAGCAAGTGGAACGCGCGTTGATCGACGCCTCGACGCGCGTGCCCGTATTGATGTTTTACTCGTCGGCGGTGGTTTGGCTGCTGATCGGCACTCTGCTCGCTGGACTGACTTCGTTTAAGATGCACATGCCCGATTTGCTGGGCGGCGTGAGCTTCCTGACGTGGGGACGCATTCGTCCGGCGCACATGAACGCGATGGTGTACGGCTGGGCTTCCATGGCCGGGATCGGTACCTCCATCTGGCTGATGGCCCGGCTAAGTCGCACGACTTTGCGGCATCCATTATTGCTCGTGACGGGAGCGGCCTTTTGGAACCTTGGTGTGCTTCTTGGTCTCGGCGGTATCCTCGGTGGCGATAGCACCGGCCACCAATGGCTCGAGTTTCCGCCGTACGCCGCCCTCGTCCTGTTCATTGCCTACTCGCTCGTTGTCTCCTGGGCGGTGCTAATGTTCCGCTTCCGTCGCGGGGGGCACATCTACATTACGCAATGGTATCTGCTCGGGGCGTTTCTCTGGTTTCCGTGGCTCTACGGTGCGACGCAGATCATGCTTTTTGTGGCGCCAGTACAAGGAGTGATGCAGGCCGCTGTGACCTGGTGGTTTGCCAATAACCTCTTGTTCCTTTGGTTTGGCGCGGTCGGACTGGGCACCGCCTATTACATGATCCCGAAGGTGATTGGCCGTCCGGTTTACAGTTATCATCTGGCGGCGATCGGCTTTTGGACCTACGCCTTCTTCGCCAGCTGGACAGGCATGCAGCGTCTCGTCGACGGGCCTTTCCCCGCCTGGATGATTACGGCCAGCATCGCGGCGACCATCCTTACAATTATCCCGGTCGCGACGGTCGGGTTAAATCATCACATGACCATGCGCGGCCATTTCGGTCTGATGCGCTATAGCCCCACGCTTCGCTTCACTGTCTTTGGTGCGATTGCCTACACGATCTTCAGTCTGCTGGGCGTGCTCATCTCCCTGCGCTCGGTCGCGCGTTATGTGCAATTCACTCAGGCGAGCGTGGCCTACTCGCACCTCGGCCTTTACGCTTTTTTCACCATGGTCATGTTCGGGTCAATGTATTATATAGTGCCGCGCCTGGTTGGACGTGAGTGGCGTTATGCCTCCCTTATCAAGCTCCATTTCTGGGCCTCGGCTTATGGCGTCATGCTCATGGTCCTGATGCTCCTGGTCGGGGGTTTGGTGCAGGGGCGAGACATGAACAACACCGCGCTCTCATTTGTCGAGAGCACGCAATCCATTTTATCTTATCTGCGTGGCCGCAGTCTTTCCGGCATGCTGCTCACAGTTGCCCATTTCGTCTTTGCCTTCCATTTCGGCATGATGCTCTTCGGTCTGGGCCGGACAGCAAGCGTGCCGACGTTCCTGAATCCGCAGACAGAAGATCTGACGCACGCGAAGCTATGAAAGGCCTCCTGCCACTCGTTCTCGGAATCTTTGGGACCTTCGCTTTCTCGTGGGCGGGGTTAACCGTCATTCCGAATGCGCAGATTGGCCATCTTAGTCCGCAGATGGACGAGGAGGGGAACGATCCATATCCGGCGCCAAAATCCGGCATGGCGGATCACGGCCGAAAGATCTACGCGGCGAACGGGTGCGTATATTGCCACAGCCAGCAGGTCCGCCCGGACTACGCAGCTTCGGACATTGACCGAAAGTGGGGCAACCGACGAAGCGCGCCGCGCGATTACCTCTTCGAACAGCCGGCTTTGCTGGGCAAAATGCGAATGGGTCCAGATCTGGCGAACGTTGGGAAACGCGCCCCTGTCGATGACGAAAACGCGCCCCCTCCCGGCAGCACTGCTCCTACCACC
>JACCXA010000201.1 GCA_013697365.1 Chthoniobacterales bacterium | reverse complement strand
GTAACTCAGGAAAAACCAGCTTGCGCCGAAGATGCGGACCGTGCGGCCTTGCCCTTTCTTGAACGCGCCTGCGACAAAGACCGCCAGAACCCCGAGCCCGGCGATGGAAAGGTATTCCGACGCCACGGATTGCTTCCACGATTGCGAAGTGCGGTAATTCGCCGGGTCGACGACGCTCCGCTCCATGTGAAGACTAGAAGGGTAAAGCATCAGCCTTCCGTAATCGCCGAGCGCACGCAGCATCAAAGCGCTCCGCACCGGCGCACTCCACCCGACGGCCACGGGAGGATTGGTGCGATCGCGCGGCAAGTGTCGCAGCCCGATATAGGCCGCGGTTAAAAGCAGACAGCCGATAACAGCAGCCTGCTTCAGGCGACGGCTGCCGCGCTTTTCGAAAACGAGCAAATGTAGAAGAAACAGCCCGAGCCAAATACCGGCGATCTCGCGCGAACAGAGGGCCAGGAGACCTGAGATGCCGGCAGCCGCGTAAATGATGGTTCGCCCTAGCGAACTCGCCATCTCTTTCCCGCGCAAGAAGAGGAGCCATCCTCCACATGCAAAGAAGAACGCGAGGCTGTCGGCTCGGCCTGAAATATAATCGACCGCCGCACTGTGCACGGGATGAACGGTCCAAAGGAAGGCGACGAGAAAGGAGGCGACGATGTTTTGCGTCGCACGATCCGCTTCCAAATCCGATTGGTTCGCGCACCACGTTGCAAAGAGCTTGCGCAAAAGAAGGAAGAGAAGAACTCCCGCACTGGAATGCCAGAGGAGGTTTGAGAGATGAAAACCGGAGGAGTCTTCGTGCCAAAGGAAGTAATCAAGGATGTACGAAACGCATTGTGCCGGCCGATAATGCGTAGAAAAGGAATCGAGGAAGAGGAAATGCCGGAACGCCTCCAGAACAAAGAGAGGGCTCTTTATTAGCGGGCTGTCGTGCGCGAGATAGAAGTCGTCCCAAATGAACTGCCCGTTCAAGGAAGGCGACCGGACACCCACCCCCGCCAGGAACAAGACGAGGCAAAGAAGCCATGGCTTTCCGAGAGCGGCCAGGAGCAAGGCGGAAACGATCTGTTTCGCAGAGCCACCTGATTGACGAAAAAGTTGGCTGCAGTTCATATGCGGGCGCCCCGGCCTGAATAAAGCCGTTGTGATGCCAGCGCGGCGTCTTTATTAAGCGTGAAGCGGCTGGCTGCCGCCATGTCCGGGCTTGTTGCGGACTGGATTGCGCAAACGAGAAAGTAAAGGCCCGCGCACCACGCCCAAAACTCTGACGGCTCATTCCCTGCCACTCCCGCGATGGGAATGGCAGGCGAATGAACCGTCTGGTTAGTTGGTGCGGTAAGGCGAGAAGAAGTCTGCGTTCGCCACGTCGGAGAGCGTGTTGAAGGTTGCCGTCGGAACCCGCGGCAAGCTATCGACAACCTGGTTGCCGTAGGAGTTGCCGAAGAGATCGTTACCGGTGGTGTAGAGCGCCGAACCCTTCTTGAGGTACGGTGTCCAGTCCGCAACGTTTACGGTCGTGCCGGTATTTTTGTTGGTCTCGATCGCGTATTGATCCACGGCGGAGTCAACCAGGCGAAGATCGTTGATGATGCGGCTCGCCTGGGAGCGTTTGCGGGCGCGGAGAAATCCGGGCACTGCAATAGCCGCCAGGAGGGCGATGATCGCGACTACGATCATGATTTCCACAAGGGTAAAACCCCCGCGGCGTTGATTAAGTTTGTTTAACATGTGGTTTGCTTTCTTTTTATCTCTATTTTGTTTGATTGCGTCCGTGATACCGATCCCGGAGATGCATCTGAGTAAAGCAGTGTTGATGCCAGCCCCCGGGCATTTTAGAATTTCCATACTCCCTTGCTGCAGTCAGCCTCTCGTCTCCGGGAGCAACGGTTTGTGACCCCGCCTCGAACGCCGTGGCGGATAGGTCAGGGTTCCGTTGGAATTCCGATCTACATTTTCGCCGCGGTCGTGCTGGTTCGGGTGGTGGTGCTGGCACGGCTTAGTGCCTCAGCGTTTCTGCTGCCAGGCCGGGGCGACATGCACTTCTACAACGATTGGGCGCTGCGCATCCTGCAGGGGCAATGGACCGATCATCACGCCTTTTACGGCTTGCCGCTTTACCCGTATTTGCTGGCTTTGATCTACAAGGGCTTCGGCTACAGCCCGTTCGTGCCTGGACTGCTTCAGGCCGTGGCAGACGGGGGCACGGCAGTCCTCCTCTATCAGCTCGCGGTCCGGCTTTTCGGCTCAAGCGACCGCGTCGACGCTGGCGTGCAAAGGAGCAGCGGTCCTGCAGAATTTCTGCAACGGAACCCCGGTCCAATCATTGGGTGCCTGGCTGCTGCCAGCTGGGCCTGCTATCTCCCCGAGCAAGCCTACTCCGCGATCCTCATGCCGACCGCGCTCGCAGTCTTCGTCTTTTGGTTTGTGATCTGGCAGGTGGTAAAACGGGATCAGCCCTGCCATGCGCGCTGGCTGCTTGGGCTCGGTGCGCTCATCGGCTTCAGCGCCATGGGCGTGGCCACGATTCTTTTCGCACTTCCGCTCGTCGTAGCCGCCATATGGTTCAAGTGGATCAACCGAGTCGAAACGGCGAGTCGCTGGCGGCGAAATCTGGTAGCCTCCGCCTTGCTCATGACAGGCGTGGGTCTCGGGATCTCGCCCTGCGGTCTCCACAACTATCTGGTCGCGCGGGACCCAGTCCTTCTTTCCGCGCACAGCGGCGTAAATTTCTGGATCGGCAACAACCCTCACGCTAACGGCTATCCCAAGTTCCCTCCGGGGTTGCGGGCCGGACAGGAAGCGATGCTGGGCGACTCCATCCGGGGGGCGGAAGTGGCCGCCGGACGGCCATTAAAGCGCGCCGAAGTATCGCAATTTTGGTCCCGGCAGGCGAAGGCCTACATCCGTGGACACCCTGGCGAATGGCTAAAGCTGATCGCACGGAAAATCGGCAACTTCTGGAACGCTTTCCAGTACGACGATCTCAGCATCATCACCAACTTTCGTGAAAACGGCATTCTGCTTCCCGGCTTCATGTTTGGCTTGGCCGCAGCGCTGGGGCTTCCTGGGATGGTCCTGGGTGCGCGGGAGTCCCGGGCCTCGCGTTGGGTCATTGCTGCGATTTTTCTCCACCTCGCATCCCTCCTGACGGTATTCGTCACGGAGCGCTATCGGTTGGCAGCCGTCCCCGGCTTGCTCTTGTTCGCTGCCTTCGGCGTTTACCAGTTCTGGCGCGCAATCATCGCAGGTACCGACAAGCGCACCGTCGCCTATTTGATCCTGCTGGTGCTGGCGACCAGCTTCGTTTCCATTCCCCGGCAGGATCTTTCGCTCTGGGCGCTCGACCCCTATAACTCCGGCTGGCAGGCGCTGGAATCGAAAAATCTCCCGCTGGCGCGGCGCCAACTCGATCTCGCCTACGCCTACGTCCCGACGAATGCCGAGATCAATTTCGCGCGCGGAAATCTGAGCTTGGAAGAAGGCAACAAGACCGCGGCAAAGGCAGCTTACGCCGCGACCGTCGCCCTCGATGACACACACGAAGGCGCCTGGAACAATCTTGGAGTTCTCGCTCTCGAAGAAAGCCAATGGCAGCTCGCGGCGGGTTTTCTGAGGAAGGCGCTCGAACGCGATCCCGCGAGTGCGAAGACCCGATTTCTCCTCGCCAGGGCGCTGCTCAATGGTGGCGATCTCCCCGGCTCAGAGGTGGAAATAACTGAGGCGCTTCGGCTGCGGCCGGCGCAACCCGAGTTCCTTGCCCTGAAGGACGAGGTGGAGCGCGCGCAAATGTCCTCCCTACGCTAGCGCTTTCCGGGCGGTGGCTCTTTCTCGAGCTGCGCGGCCCAGACCATGGTAGCGGTCGTGGGATCGTAGATTTCACCCTCGACGAAAAAGCGATGATACTGCTTCAAGCCGATCGAACCGACAGCGATCAAGAGCGCGACGCTAACAGACGCGGCGCGCAGCCTGCCGAACTTAGCCCCCAGCATTAGCACCTGCGAGCATGCGAGCCAGCAAAGTGGGATATCCCAATAGGCAGCGTAACGCAGGCTCATGCCGTAGGTGACATTGGCCATGCAAAGGAAATTCAGCCCGAGAAAGAGGGTCAGGTAAATTTCCGCCGCGTCCGGTTTGCGGAGCTGAAACATCCGCCCGATCGCCAGCGTCACGATCACCGGCGACATGATGACGAAGTCGACGAAGTAACGATACCAGGGCCCGTCCTGCGCGAGGATTGAGTAGTAATTGGTGCGCGATTTCGCGACGAACATTGCATAAAAGTGAAGCCACTCTGGAATCCCACCGACCATCGCCGCAAGGAAGAAAACCGCGAGCGCGGGACCGAGCATTGTCGCAACCAGGAGATGCGGCGTGACCGTTCCGAAGCGGAGAAAGCGGCTCAGCAGCAGGGTTCCACTGATCGCGAAAACGACGAACGCCGCGTTTTCTTTCGTGAGGACGAGCAACGCCAAGATCCCCGAGTAAGTCCCGAGCCACCCCCAGTGCCGGGGACGCTGAAGATTTTCCCAAGCCAGCCAGACCGCGGTCACAGCTAGAAGCGCGAAATAGCCGTCAATGAGCGCCCGTTGCGCCAGATAAATTTGCAGCGGCGCTGTCGCGACCAGAACGGACAGGCCAAGCATTGGAATCGCCCCGCCCACCCGGTACGCAAACACCGCGCAGACGCCCAGCATCGCGATGCTTGAGATGCAGGAAAGCAACCGCAAAGCCTGGAAAGGCGGCAACCGGAATAGCTCGCCGCACCAGTAAGCTGGCATGAGAAATCCGACTCTCGTCGCGGGCACGATCGCATCAGGACGCCCGTATTGCTTCTCCACATAGACCTGCACGACTTTCTCGTAGTTCAAGACGCCAGCCGCTTTGATCTGCTTCAAAAAGACGACGTAGCCGTGCTCGTCGTAGCCCACGCTTTTGAAAGTCGCGCTCGGGTAGATCCGCAGAAAAATCCCAAAGGCCAGGATCACCGCCATCGCGAGCGTCACAAGCAGGCTCCGCTTCGTCGGGCGAAGCCGGAATTGCTCGCGGACGGAAAGTTGCCCGCGCTTCGGCTCGGACAAGCCCGCCAACAGAGTCGCGGAGAGCTTCGCGGCACCAAGGTTCATTCCTCCGATGATGCAGGTCTCATGCTAGATCAGAAAGGATGCCGGGCGGAGATAGGTATCTGGCGCAGTCGCTGCTTTCCCAGCAGCTCACCATCTCTTCATTTTCCTTATGATTCACCTGAGTTTGTGGCCCGCGGACGGCTTTGCCCTGCCCGTTTCCAGAAAGCTATGATGACGACCACCGAGAGCGCTTTGGATCAGGAGGACGCTGCTGTCCCTCCGGTGCCGGATTTTATCCTGCAGTCGGGTCGGGGCCGTTTCGCTCGCCGAATCCTCCTTGCTGTGGCGGCCTTTTCTCTCCTCGGGATTGTCTTCGCTCTCTGGCTGCGCGGCGTCCCGGCCGGCCAGCGAGACACCCGAAATTTCTTCAACGTTTTCTATGTTCTTTTCGCGCAGCACGAGCCGCTCGGCCTCGGCGTTGTCGCCCTGTTCAGCGTCGCTTCCGGCTGGTTGTGCTTTGGGAGAAACTCTCGCCCCCATTGGCAAAAACTGACCTCCTCGATCTCCGAGAGACGGGCCATGGTCTGGATAGCGGTCGCCGTATTTCTCATCGCCGCGGCCGGCACCCACCTGGTTTGTCACAACTACGCGCTCACCGCCGACGAAAACCTTGCCGACTTCCAGGCCAAAATTTTTCTGCACGGCAAGATGCAGGCGGAGGTGCCTCAGCAATGGCGGCACGTGGAAGGAATGCTGCGGCCGACCTTTGTGGATCACGCTTCCGCCAACCACATGTGGAGATCCAGCTACCTGCCTGTCTATGCCGCCATGCGCACCGTTTTTCAGAGTGTGCAGCTGCAATCGCTCCTCAACCCGTTCCTCGCGGCAGTCTCAATCATCGCGCTT
Organism: Chthoniobacterales bacterium; assembly: GCA_013697365.1. Taxonomy (GTDB): domain Bacteria; phylum Verrucomicrobiota; class Verrucomicrobiia; order Chthoniobacterales; family UBA10450; genus JACCTI01. The sequence continues at coordinate 239 of JACCXA010000201.1, read as the reverse complement.
TACGGCACCGCGCGAAACCTCTGGCCGGAACGAAAGGGCAATGCCCTGGTTGCCGTGGCGCTCCTCGCGACTTCGTCACAATTCCTCGTCATGTCGATGACTTCGTACGCCATGCCGGCACATCTGGCTCTCAACACGATTTGGCTTTGGCTCTACTGCCGGCCGGACCGTCGCAGCTTCTATCTCGCGCCCTTCCTCGGCGTGCTCGCGATCGGTCTTCATCAACCGATCGTCCACGC
>JACCXA010000166.1 GCA_013697365.1 Chthoniobacterales bacterium | reverse complement strand
GCCGAGAAGCTGCCGATGCCGCCCGGCTACTACGTCACCTACGGCGGCCAATTCGAGAGCCAGGCCTCGGCTTCGAAGCTCATTTCCATTCTGAGCGTCATCTCGCTGATCGGCATGTTTGTTGTCCTCTACGCGCATTTCAAAAGCGCGATGTTCGCCGTCCAGATCATGCTCAACATCCCGATGGCCGTGATCGGCTCGGTCGCCGGCGTGTGGCTGATGGGCGGCACGATGTCGATCGCGACCATGGTCGGCTTCATCACCCTCGCCGGCATCGCATCGCGCAATGGCATCATGATGATCTCGCATTACCTGCACCTCATGCGTGAGGAGGGCGAGAAGTTCACGATGGAGATGATCGTCCGCGGCACGCAGGAACGGCTCGTGCCCGTGCTCATGACCGCGCTCACCGCCGGCCTCGCCCTCGTCCCATTGATCATCGCTGCGGATGAACCCGGACGCGAAATTCTGCACCCCGTCGCCGTCGTCATCTTTAGTGGGATCTTCACGAGCACGCTGCTCGATTTCATCATCACGCCGCTCGTCTTCTGGCGCTTCGGCCGGAAGAGCGCGGAGCGGCTCGCGGCGAGCGGCTCGCATAACTCTGCCATCCACGAGCCGGCTCCGGCCCCCGCCCTCGCTTAAGTTTCCATGCAACCACTCATCAAGATCCTGCTCTCGGCCTTGCTCATCTTCGCAGTCTCCGAAATTGCGAAACGCAGCTCGCTCTTTGGCGCGCTCGTCGCTTCGCTGCCGACCGTTTCGATGCTCGCCATGATCTGGCTCTGGCGCGAGACGCGTGATGCGGTCCGCCTCGCGCGCTTTTCCACCGGCGTTTTTTGGTTGGCCCTTCCATCGCTCGTCCTCTTTGCTCTCCTGCCTGCGCTCCTTCTGCGTTGGAACTTTTCTTTCCCAGTAGCGCTCGCGCTGGCGTCGTCGGCGACGGTTGTCACCTACTTCGCCATGCTTGCCTTCCTCAAGTCTTTCGGCGTGCAGCTTTGACCCCCTCTTTCTCTGAATAAACAACCCAACCGCAGTGTCCCATTGACCACCACAACCATGAAAACCACATCACTTATCCATCAAAACATCGCAGCCGTGCTCAGCACTATCGCTGCCATCGCACTGCCATTTTCGACCGTCCGCGCGCACGAAGGACACGATCACAAGCATGCTGCTGCCGAGTCCGGTTCGGTAATCGATGCGTGGAAAACAGCACAAACTTCTCTAAAAGGAATCGAAACCGCAGCGGCCGCGAAAGAGCACGAACCCATCCACAACGAGCAGGAGAAGCTCGCCGTCGCGCTGAAACAAATTCAGGAGAATCACGGAGCGCAAGGGGCCGACAAAACCCGGCTCGACGGCGCGCTGAAGAATGCCCTTACCGCTTCGGAGAAAGTCCACACCGCGGCGGACGCGAAGGACTTCTCGAAAGTCGACTCAAGTTTGAAAACGTTGCAGTCGACCATGGCACTTCTGGAGAAGCAGTTGACGCCGGCAAAGTAACGAACAACGCCAGTGGCTAAATCATATCATCTAACTCTCGCGCGGCTGCTAGCTGCGACGCCGGTCCTCTTCGGCGCGGCGGCGCACGCGCAGCACGATCATTCGGCTCCAGCGAACTCCGTCAAGGCGGAGCTTGTCTCGCCTTCGGGCCACGCGTCGGGAAAAACCGCGTCAACGATTCTGCGTCTTACCGGCCAAGATGGAAAATCCGTTACGCTCGCCGAGCTGGAGGTAGCGCATACAGAAAAGCTGCACCTGCTCGTGGTGGACGAAACGCTGACCGATTATCACCACGAGCACCCTGTCGCGGGCGATACGCCAGGCGATTACCGCTTCGATTTCAGCCCGCGCTTTGGCGGGACGTATCACGTCTGGGCTGATGTGGTGCCGGTCGCCACTGGCCAACAGGAATACGCGAAGGCTGAGGTGAAGGTACAAGGGCCGCCCGCCACGAAGAACAAGGCGTTGAATGCGACGGCGGAAGCGGACGGCTATCGCTTCAGCCTAACGACTGAAAATAATGGGCCGTTGGAAAGCGGAAAGGCGACCATAGTTAGGATCAAAGCCACCACTCCGGACGGAAAGGATTTCACCGGGCTCGAGCCGGTGATGGGCGCGTACGCGCACATGGTCGCGTTTCCAGAGAATCTGGAGTCCGTCACGCATGTGCATCCGATGGGAAAGGAGCCGGCAACAGCGACAGAGCGTGGCGGTCCGGAGTTGAGCTTCCATGTGGAGCCGGAGAAGCCGGGGTTTCAAAAATTGTTCCTGCAAACTCAGATCGATGGACGTGAGGTTTACGCCGCATTCGGAATCGAGGTGAAGGCAGGATCGAATACTGCCGCGACCGCCGCTGGCGACTACACCTGTCCGATGCATTCCGAGGTAAAACAAAAGGCGTTGGGTAAATGCCCGAAGTGCGGAATGGCACTCGTCCCGGCGAAGCAAGACTCAGAGAAAAAACATGATCATGATCACTAAGCAGAACGCAGGTCTCTTAATCGTATCGGTGCTAGCGGCCTTCGTCCCGAGCGTAGCGCGCTCACACGATACCTGGCTCCTACCCGACCGCTTCCACGTCGAACAGTTGGAGAGCGCGACGCTGAACCTGACGAGTAGCATGGCGTTCCCCGAGTTCGAGACCGGACCGAAGCGGGAGCGCGTGGAAAGCGCAACGTATCGTCTCGCGGGTCAGACGTTCGACGTGACCGACCTCTCGGCGCGCGAGAAGTCGCTGGTCATTAAGACAACGCCGGCGCAGGCGGGCGTCGCGACTTATTCCATCAAGCTGCCGGCAAAAGCGATCGAACTCGAAGCCGCGCTCGTCGAGGAATATCTCGACGAGGTGGATGCATCTTCCGAAATCCGGAAGTTGTGGAAGGAGGCGAAAGAGCCCAAGCGCTGGCGTGAACTTTACGCCAAGCACATGAAGACTTTCGTTCTTGTCGGTGAACCGCCCGCAGACCCGTCGTGGGCGGAGCCGATAGGGACCGGCCTCGAGATTGTGCCGGAAAAAGATCCGACCGCACTGCGAGAGGGCGACGAGTTTCCGGTGCGCGTTCTGAAAGATGGCGCCCCGCATGCGGACTTCTCCTTGAACGCCCTGGCCGCCGGGGAAAAGAAAGGCGAGACACGAAAAACTGATGCGGCCGGGCGCGTCGTCTTCCCCGTGAACAAGGCAGGAGGATGGCTCCTGCGCGGCATCGACTTACGCAAATCGACGCGCAGCGAAGCAGACTGGGAAAGCGATTTTGTCACGCTGACCTTCGAGGTAAAGGCAAAGCCGTGAGGGGCTGCGCCGCCCTCCTCTGCGTCACCATCGCGCTCGCCGTGCTTGGCTCCTGCCGCCGCCCGATTCCGACGGCACCTGATCGGGAAGCGATTGCGAACACGGTTAGTGCATTTCATGAAGCTCTGGCCAAGGGCGATCGCGGGGCCGTGCTGAATCTGTTAGCGCCCGATGCGCAGATCCTTGAAAGCGGGCATTCCGAAACGCGCGCGGAATACGAGGGCGGGCATCTCAAGTCCGACATTGAGTTCGCCCAGGCCGTGCCGAGCACACGCGGGGCGATGATCGTGCGGCAGGAGGGCGCGATCGCCTGGACCACGTCGACCGGCCGAAGCACTGGCCGGTTCCAAAGTCGCGAAGTCAACGCAGAGAACGCGGAGCTGATGCTCCTGGCAAAAACTGAGAACGGCTGGCGCATTCGCGCGATCCATTGGTCCAGCCACTCGCAGGTCGCCGGGGGGCCCTGAGTCCGGACAAACGCGTCAAGGCGCATCTGCAAGCGTGACGCCGCGCCAAAGCAGTTCTACCGTTGCGGCTATGGTTTTCTCCCGATTCGCTCGTGCAGGCGCTCTCGCACTCCTCACTTTGGTGGTCATCGAGCCGCTGCGCGCCGACGAAGGCATGTGGCTTTATACCGCGCCGCCGACTTCGCAGTTGAAGCAGAAATATCAGTTCGAGCCGACGCAGCCGTGGCTCGATCATCTGCAGAAAGCGAGCGTGCGTTTCAACACTGGCGGAAGCGGCTCCTTCGTTTCGGCTGATGGTTTAGTCATCACCAATCACCACGTTGGCTCCGATTCGCTCGATAAACTCGGCGACGAGCAGCACAACTATCTGCGCGACGGCTTTTACGCGAAAACACGTGAAGAAGAACTGAAGTGCCAGGACCTCGAGTTGAACGTTTTGATGTCGATCGAGGATGTGACGGCTGCCGTGAATGGAGCAGTTAAACCCGGCCTGAAACCGGAGCAGGCGACCGCCGCGCGTACCGCTGCGATCGCCAATCTCGAAAAGGAAAGCAAAGACAAGACGGGCCTGCGCTCCGATGTGGTCACGCTTTACCAGGGTGGCGCATATCACCTCCACCGCTACAAGCGCTATGACGATGTGCGAGTCGTCTTCGCGCCGGAACAGCAAGCGGCGTTTTTCGGCGGCGACCCCGACAATTTCGAGTATCCCCGCTTCAATCTCGATATCTGCCTTTTCCGAGTCTACGAGAACGGCCAGCCCGCCACGCCACCGGCTTTCCTTAAGTGGAGCGCAGACGGGCCGACCGAGAAGGAGCTGGTTTTTGTCTCCGGGCACCCGGGAGCGACCGCGCGCCAGCTCACGACCGCCGAATTAACCGACCAACGCAACCGCATCATCCCGAGTTTGCTCGAGATGTACTATCGCCGCGAGGTCCTGCTCACTTCCTTTGCAGCGCGCAGCAATGAAAACCTCCGCCGTTCGAATGACGACATCCACGGCGTGCAGAACAACCGGAAGCGTTACGACGGCTATCTGGCGGCGCTGCTCGATCCGGAGATCACGGAGACGTTGCAGCAACGCGAAGCGAAAGTCCGCGGTGCGCTGAAAACAGGTGAGGCGAAAAGTGCATTTGAACGCGTCGCCGCTGCGCAGGCTGCTCAGGCGAAGAACGGCCGCATGTTTCAGTACTACGAATCGGAACGGACGCTCGGTAAGAGCTACCGTGCTTCGCGCGGCTTCGCGGGGATGGCATTCAAATATGCGCGACTCCTCGTGCGCGCTGCGGACGAGCGGCCGAAACCGAACGGTGAACGGTTCGAGGAGTTTCGTGATTCCGGCCGGGAATCGTTTGAGCTGGATCTGTTCTCGGATTCACCGATCTACGACGATTACGAGAAGCTCCGCCTGACCGATTCTCTGAACGATCTTGCGACGGAGTTCGGCGTTGATGAGCCGATGGTGAAGACCGTCCTGGCCGGTAAGTCGCCGGCCGTACGTGCGCAGGAACTGATCGCGGGAACGAAGGTCAAGGACGTAGCGTTCCGCAAGCAGATGTATGAGGGTGGAGCGGCCGCCGTCGCAGCCGCCAAGGATCCAATGATGGAACTCGCACGCGCCATCGATGCGACCGCGCGGGGCGCGCGCAAGATTTACCAGGAACATACTGAAGCGAAGCAGCAGGCGTATGCGCAGATCGCGGCTGCGCGTTTCGCGGCCGAAGGCGCCACCAACGCGCCCGACGCGACCTTTACGCTGCGCCTCAGCTATGGCGCCGTCGAAGGCTATGAAGAAAACGGCCAGCGCGTGGCGCCGTTCACGGACTACGCCGGCCTCTACCAACGCGCAACCGAACACAACAACCAGCCGCCGTTCGATCTCCCTCCCCGTTGGCTCGACCGCAAGGATCGCATCAAGATGGAGACGCCCTACAACTTTGTCTGCACGGCTGATATCATTGGCGGGAGCAGCGGCAGCCCAGTTGTGAACAAGGCCGGCGAGTTTGTTGGGATTATCTTCGACGGCAACATTCAATCGCTCGCGCTCGATATCATCTATACCAACAAGCAGGCGCGGGCCGTCTCCACGCATTCGGCTGCGATCATCGAAGCGCTGCGAAACGTGTATGACGCGGGGGCGCTCGCTGATGAGCTGACGAAGTCGAATTAGGCTTTGGGGAGCGCGGGCTGCCAGCCCGTTGGCGCTGGTGTTACTCAGCGCGGGACTTTGGGAGCAGTCTTACGAAGCCACAATGGCGCAGTTCCAAAGCTTGTTTGGCGAGACTCGCCGAACAAACGGGCAGATTGCCCGTGCTCCCCGAAAAAGTCGGCGGCGCGCAGTCGCGCCAGACTTCGCTACAACTGCTTCAGCAGCGTCTTCCAGCGCGCCCAGGCATCGTCGCGCGCTTTCTTGTTCTCAGGAGTTGCATCCGGTGCTTCGCCCGCGCGCATAAAACCGTGCCCGGCACCCGCATAGGTAACGGGTTCGAAGGTTTTCCCGGCGGCCTTCATCAGCTCTTCTCCTTTCGGGACGCTCGCGTTCACGCGCTCGTCATTCGCGGCGTAAAATCCGTAGACCGGGCAGGCAACTTTCGCCACCTCCGCCGCATCGTTTAACGCCGGCCCATAAAACGAATACGCAGCCTTGAGCTTCGAATTCACACTCGCGTAGCCAAAGGTCCAACCGCCACCCCAGCAAAAGCCGGAAACGGCCAGGTTGCCGTTCGACGCCGGAATCCTAATCGCATATTCAGCCGTTGCGTCTAGGTCGGCGATGACTTGTTCTTTTGGCAAAGCAGAGATCGCCTTGCGCGCGCCATCCACATCCGGGAACGTCTGGCCGCTGAGCATATCCGGCGCGATCGCGATGACGCCTCCTTCCGCGAGCTGATCACAAACGCCGCGCACCCAATCAGTCAGCCCGAAGATTTCGTGAATTACGATGACGACTGGCGCCTTCTCTTTCCGCTCGGGAAAAACAACCCACGCGCGCAGTGGCCGATCGCCGGACTTGTATTCCACCCACTCGCCGTGCCGGGGCGAATCGTTCAGGCGCGGCTTGGCCCATTCCTGAGCGCTGCCGGATGGGGGCCAAAGAGTGAGCGCCACGAGTATTGCGAATCCGAGCGGCCAGGGAAATTTCGCCCTCACAGGAATTAAAGCTCGCGACCGGCTCGCATTGGACCGCCCACTTCGTCCGCGGCAGTCACGTGTCCGCGGCCGCCGAGGATGCTATCGAGGCTTAAGGGGCCGGAGCCGCGGAAGAACATGTATAAAAATACGAAGCAATACACGACCGCCAGTTCGCCCTTGTTCACGATCGGCATGAGACCTCCAGATGCATGAGCCATGAAATAAGCGACCGCCATCATGCCGCTGGAGAGGAAGGCAGCCGGGCGGGTCAACAACCCGAGCGCGATCAGAATTCCGCCGGCAAGCTCGATGATGCCACCTGCCAGCATCATCCCTTGCGCGCCGCCTTTGCCGCCGAACATGCCGAAGAGTTTTTGGGCACCATGACAGGCAAAGAGCAAGCCCAAGATGATGCGCATGATTGCGTAGGCGTAACTTGAATATTTTCCGAGTGAGTTCACGGGGCAAGCTGAGCGATTGTGGTTGAGCGGTCAAGATTCTCGTTGCGACGGCCCCAACGTCACGTTCCGGGCAAGTCAGCCTGAACCACGTAAACGGTGAAGGACCCTCTCGGGCCGCTCCTCCGTTGCATGTTCATGCAGCTGCGTGAGCGTGCCGCATGCAGGTGCACGTAGGTTGTTCAGGCTGGTTTTACTGGCATTGGCGCGGCCTTTTTTATCCGGACACAAAACGGACTGACACCTGGTTCAGGCATTACACGGAGAACTTTCGGACGGTGGAATTAAACGCGCCGTTCTACAGCTGGCCGAAGCTCGCGACCGCGAAAGGATGGCGGCGGAATGCGCCGGAGGGTTTCCGCTATTCCGTAAAAGTGAACCGCCTCATCACACACGAGAAGCGGCTCGTGCAGACCCGCATGTTAATCGAAGAGTTCTATCGCTTTGCGGAGATCCTCGGGCCGAAACTGGGATGTTTCCTTTTCCAGTTTCCACCGAGCTACCGCTACACACCCTCGCGACTGCAAAGCATCGTGCGGCAGCTTGACCCGCAGTTTCGGAACGCGGTCGAGTTTCGGCACAGCAGCTGGTGGCGGGCAGCTGTCTACCGCCGGTTTGCAGAACGCGGTCTCGCCTTTTGTTCCGTCAGCGCGCCGCGTCTGCCGGAGGAGCTGATCAAAACGAGCGACGTAATCTACGCGCGACTGCATGGGCGGAGTCGCTGGTATCGGCACGACTACAGCGAGGAAGAGCTGACAACCTGGGCGATGAAGATCCGCGAGAGCGGAGCACGCGAGGCCTGGATTTATTTCGATAACGATCGCGATGCGTTTGCGATTAAGAATGCGCGCGCGCTGATCCGTCGGCTGCGCGAGATGGGCCTGGACGTGGTGTGAGCGCAGAGCGGATCGTCATTGCCGGAGGCGGCGCAGCGGGATTCTTCGCGGCCATCGCTTGCGCCGAGGCGCGGCCGCACAACGAAGTGCTGATTCTCGAACGCAACTCGCAGTTCCTCACGAAAGTCCGCATCTCGGGCGGGGGCCGCTGCAATGTGACGCACACCGCGCTGGAGCCGCGGAAGTTCAGCGCTCGTTATCCGAGAGGTGAGCGCGCGTTGATCGCAGCTCTACACAGATTTTCGCCAGAAGACACGGTCGCCTGGTTTCAAGAGCACGGGGTTCGGCTCAAGATCGAAGCGGACGGCCGGATGTTTCCGGTGACGGATTCATCGGAGACGGTAATCGATTGCCTCATGTTCGAGGCGGAGGCAGCGGGCGTTCAGTTGCGTGCCCACACGAGTCTTGAGAAGGCGCGGCCGTCCGGTCGGGGCAACTTTGAATTGGAGTTGTCCGGTGGAAGCCGCATGGCGTGCGATCGCCTCCTTCTTGCGACGGGTGGGGCGCGCGCGGCCGGTGGTCCGCAGATTGCGGAATCCTTCGGGCACACCATCGAGTCGCCCGTCCCGTCGCTCTTCTCGTTACACATCCCTACGCCCTGGGTTCTTTCGCTCCCGGGGGTGTCCATTCCGGACGTCGAACTGACCGTCGCGGGAACCAGCTTGCGTGAACGCGGCCCGCTTTTGATCACTCACAACGGCGTCAGTGGCCCCGCCGTCCTCCGGCTTTCTGCCTGGGGGGCTCGAGTCCTGGCGAAACTCGACTACAAATTTGCGCTTCGAATCAACTGGCTGCCAGCCGTGCACGAGGACGCAGTGATGGAAGAACTCCGGCGCCGCCGCGAGACGCAACCGAAGCGCCTCGTCGCGGGCGATCCCATCGCTCCCCTGCCCGCGCGGCTTTGGGCGCAGCTCGTGCAGGTTGCCGGTGTGCCGGCCGGCACCCTCTGGACCACACTTTCCCGCGCACACCTGCTTGAACTGATTAGGCTGCTCACGCGCAACGAGCTGCCGGTGAATGGCAAATCCTTGAACAAAGAAGAATTCGTGACGTGTGGCGGGGTGCGGCTCGCGGAAGTGAATTTCAAGACCATGGAAAGCCGGATCGTGCCGCACCTTTACTTCGCAGGGGAGCTGCTTGATATCGATGGCATCACTGGCGGATTCAATTTCCAATCAGCCTGGACCACCGGCTGGATCGCCGGGCGCGCCATGGCCCGCCGGGCGTTATGAAGCAGAACGACTTGTTAGCCACCGCTCTCATCGAAGTGCGCCGGATCTATGCCGAACTGTCCGCACGACCGATTGATCGCGCCTGCACGCGATTGCGGGAGTGTTGCCACTTCAAACTGACTGGCCGCACGCCGCACCTGACAAAAGGCGAGGCATTGCTCGCCGCGAAAGCTCTGCGCGCCACGGGGCGAACCCGTTTGCCGGGGACAATTGATGGGGTTTGTCCTTTGCTGGATCGTGGGACGGGTAATTGCCTGATCTACCAGGATCGACCGTTTGGCTGTCGCACGCATTTTTGTGCCGCGGCGGGCGGGGCGTACACGCGGCGCGAAGTCGTTGATTTGGTGCGCCGGCTTGAGGTGGTGGATGGAGAACTGGCGGGTGAGGGTGCGCGGCCAATCACCGCGGCAGTCGGTGAAGCGCTGCGGGAAGTGGGCTAGCTAGGGGTCCGGGGAGCGCAGCTTGTAGCGAGCTGGCGCTGGCATTCTGCCTGCGCGAACTTCCGTCGGTGTTGCCCCCGTTTAGGGGTGAGCTCCAGCACATCGACGCGGGCGAAAGTTCGTCTCGGCAGGATGCCTCGACCAGCCCGCCAGGAGGCGTGTGCTCCCCGGCAATCTGCAACCGCGCTGTCTCTTAAGCCGCCTTTTTTTGAGGTCTGGTCGCTCGCTTTGCACTGGCTTTCGTGGCTGGCTTCTTCTTCGCGCCTTGCGACTGTGCCAGGCTCTGTTGCAAAACCGCAACAAGGTCGATGACCTTCGTGGAAGCCTTTTTTTCCTTCGGCTTGTCCTCGATCTCCTTGCCGCCGGCTTCGACTTTATCTTCGATCACTTCGAGGAGCGCCTCGCGATAGTCATCCTTGTACTTCTTCGGATCCCACTTCGAGCTCATGCTTTCCACGAGGGCCTTGGCCATTTCCATTTCGCGTTTCCCCGGCTCAAGAGTTTTCGGAACATTCAGCTTCTCGGCGTCCGAGAGCTCGGCCGCGAAGTGCATTAGCTCGAGCACCAGCGCGTGTTTCGTAGCTTTGACCCCCGCCAGATACTGACGCGTCTTGATGATGACTTTCGCGATCCCCACTTTCTTTCCTTCGGCCAGCGCTTCCCGGAGCAGCACGTAGGCTTTGTCGCCGCCTTTCTGCGGCTCGAGGTAATACGGCTTGTAGAAAAACATCGGATCGATCTCGTCCACGTCGACGAAGTCCTGGATATCGACCGTCTGGGTCGCTTCCAGATCGACCCGCTGGAAGTCCTTCTCGCCGAGGACAACGAACTTCCCTTTCTCGTACTCGTAGCCTTTCACGATTTGATCCCAGGGCACTTCCTTGCCGTCGGCTTCGGCGACGCGCTTGTAGTTGACGGGGCTGTGATCGGCAGCCCGCAAAAGGCGAAACTTCAACTCTTCTTTCCGCGTCGCGGGGTAGAGAGCGATTGGGATATTGACGAGGCCGAAGCTGATACTGCCCTTCCAGATTGCACGCATACTCAGAGTTCGCGGCTCGGCTCTGGAACGCGCGGATCGCTCTTGTCATCCCGGGCGAAGCCGAGGGTCTCACGCGCGAACAAGCAGCGCTGGCACCGAACAAGATCGCACCTGACTTGTCAGATCCCTCGAATTCCCTCGGGATGACAGGGTTCGCGTCACTTCGGTTCTTGCGCCTGCACTTCAACTTTCACCTACACTTCTCGTGTGTGCACGAAGAAGGAAATGCAAGTGGAGTGTCAGCGCAGATGGAGAGGATCGCACGCCCTCCGCGCTATCTTCGGAGGACTGCGGTAAAGCGGATCAACTCCGCCGCGACCTGCTCGATGCGTTGGCCCATTTTCGCATCCGACACGGCCTCGTCGTTGAAGGCGTTCCCCGTCGCATACACAAAGCGCGGAATGATCACGCACCGGAAATCGAGCATCAAACTATTCGCATAAGCCATGACCGACATATAGCTGCTCATGCCCCCGGCCGCGCAAAGGAAACCGACGACCTTGTCCTCCCACGCGCTTCCCGTCAGCTCAATCATGTTCTTGGCCGAGGCGCTCATGTCGTAATTATAAACCGGTGAGGCAACGAGGATGCCATCCGCGGCTTTGATCGCCTGACTGAGTTTTTGCGCACCCGGGGCGGCGTAACAGGAGTCGGCATTGCAGAGCGGCAGGTCGAGGTCGTTGAGGTCTAGCCAGGCGCAATCGACCTTCGCATTCTCCAGATAAGCGAAGGCAGCTCGCGCCATCTTGCGGCTGTTGCTCGAAACGTTCCCACTGGTGCTGACCACTAGATGCTTCGGCATAGAGGCGAAGAACTTAACGCGTTTGTGGCCGCCGCCAATTTCGCGAAGTGAACACTTTAATGCTGCACGTTAATTTGCACCGGTTCTCATTTTTGGGGGAGCAGGCGCGTGCCTGTTAAAGCGCAGGGTTAAAGGTGGCTTAGCACGGAGCGCTCCCGCTTTCGACCAGACGAGCTTCGCGTTCGCGACGTGTGACGAGACCACCGAGGCCTTTCCCTTCCCATAGTCGCTTCATTTGCCGCAACTCTCCTGCGATCGCCGCAAGATCGAAGGGCGGATCACACGCCAGCAACTCCCGGATTTGCCGCATCTCCTCGCGACGTTCACCTTTCATGGAGGTGCCGCGGTTAAAGACCAGACTCAGAAGCGCTCCCTGTGCGTTGCCCGGTAGTTTGTCGGCGTTCGGGAAAGCCGAGACCATCTTCTGGTAATACTTTGGCACTGTCGCGCGAAAGAAGACTTCGTCGGCCGCCTCAGCGCTGATCGTGATATCGCGGAACTGCGGGCAAAGCGTTCTAGCGCCTTCGCCGGTTTTTCCGATCGCCACCTCCAGCCGATTCAGTTCTTCCCCGGTCAGCCATTGTTTCCAATCACTCACCAAATCGTTCTTCGACTCGGTGCCCGCGCCGAGATCGTAGCCGTGGCCGAGGGTCACGCCCGAATCGCCTCCGGGAAATTTCCAAGGCTGATCCATCCCCTCCTCGTCGATGATGAACTCCAGCGCCTCGCGGGGAATGCCCCCAATACCCCGCGTATTTGGCAACAAATTCGCCACCGGAGCCGCGTCGCTCATGAAGTTCCCCTGCCCCGGTGGGGCCACAAAACGCCAGCGGATGAACTTCCGCACCAGACTCTTGGCGCGGGTTTTTTCCCAGACGCCGTCGCCCATCACGCTGTCCCGATCGCCACGACCGTTGGTGTTCCCTTCCAAAGTACGAAAGCTCTTCGCATCGACCGGGCCTTTCACGAACGCGATGTGCGAGAAGTCGAAGACGGCAATCATGCCCGGCTCCGGCCGCAAGGTGGGCGGGAGGATTTCCTGATCAAAGCGGCGCGCCCAATCGATGTAACCAAAGGCGCCGGCGGTCTGAGGTCGCTTTGCTTCCACCTCCTCGTTTTTCCAGCCGAGCGCGCGACGCGCTTCCGGGTAGGTGTTGAGCCATTCGCGAATGACCCAAACCGTAAACGCGGCACACCAGGGCCACGCACCGAGCGGGCGCAGATCAGTCGCACGCTGATATTCGCGCACGCGCACGCCGCAATTATTCCCCCCCACTTCGCGCACACCCACTTCGCGCTCGGCGATCTCCAGCAGCCTGGACAAAAGATCCTCACGCGCGACGACTTTGGCCTTGGTCGCCTTCGCCGTTTTCGGCGCGCCCGGCGTCCCCGCATCGACCGAATACCAGCCGCGGAGCTCATCCATCTTCTCGAAAGTTTGCGGACCAACGATCCCATCCACTTCCAGGCCAAACTTCTTTTGGAACGCGAGCACTGTCGCTTCGGTGCGCTCGCCGAAAGTGCCGGTGCCTTGCAATGGATCGAGGGGTGATTTGAAGTTTCCGTTTCGCGCCAGTTCGTTGAGCCGCAATTGCAATTGCGCGACGGCGCTGCCGTTGCTTCCAATTCGGAGGATCATAAGGTGGCACTCATCCTGCGGCGGGCGGTCGTTAGGCCATCAGAAAAGATTCAAGAAAAGATCCCGCCCGAAGAATTACCCGACTCGCCGGCGTCCCCTGTGACGCCCCCCGAGCCTGGGGCGAAGGGCGACATGAAAGTGCAGGCTGAAAGGAGAAGAAGCGATGTCGTTACAAACACGCCACGTAGACCGTGCTCGCCGAATCCGATTCTGTGAGCGGATTCGGGAAGGTCACGACATGCGCCCGGCAACTGGAGAACGCCCCGCCGAGCGCGTCCATGAACTCATCGTCCGGCGCTTCATCCGACCAAAGGGCGAAGACACCGCCCGGATAGAGATGCGCCACGAGAGCTCTCAGACCAGCCGGTTCGTAGAACGCGCCATTGCTCGAGTGCAGAAGGTCACGAGGCGAATGATCGATATCTAGCAGCACAGCGTGGAACCGCCGGCGAGGCTGCCCCGGGTTGAACCCGAATTCCGACTTTGCCAGGGCAAAGAAGTCGGCGTTCACGAAATGGCAGCGCGGATCAGACGTGAGTCCCGGGCCGAGGAGCACAAGACCGCGCTGGTGCCAATCGATAACCGGTCCAAGCGCCTCGATGACGAGTAA
>JACCXA010000119.1 GCA_013697365.1 Chthoniobacterales bacterium | reverse complement strand
GCCGAGACGGCCGTGCTCCGATTGATGTCCGACTGGCCTAAAGAAACCAAGTATCTCGGGAAGTCCGCGCCGCGCCTCGACGGCCCCGCGAAGGTGACTGGCGCCGCAAAGTACGCTTACGACATGCAGCCGACCGGCTGGCTTTGGGGCGCGATTCTGCGTTCGAAATGGGCAGCGGCGAAAATCACGTCGATCAATTTGGACAAAGCGAAAGCGGCGCCCGGAATCAAGGCCGCGGTACTGGCGCGCGAAGGTGAGCGTCAGGTGCGTTACTACGGCGAGGAGCTGGCGGCGCTTGCCGGCACCAGCAAGGAAGCTGTCGAGGACGCGCTCCGCTTGATCGAAGTGCAGGCGAGCCCGCTACCCTTCGTGGTGAAGGAAATGGATGCGACGAAGCCTGACGCGCCGAAGATTTTCGCCGATGGCCAGAACGTGGGCGAAGCGCAGGTGCGCGAGAATGGCAACGTGGCGGAAGGGTTCGCGAACTCGGCGGCGATCGTCGAGAACACGTTCGAGACGCAGGTGCAGCTGCATCATCCCCTCGAGACGCATGGCAACACGGTCGCGTTTACACCCGAGGAGATCACGGTCTGGGCTTCGACGCAGGGCGTGTTCAGCGTCCGCGACGGGATTGCGGATAACATGGGCGTGCCGCAGAGCCAGGTGCGCGTGATTTGCGATTACATGGGCGGCGGCTTCGGATCAAAGCTGGGGCCTGGTCTGGAAGGCGCGATCGCAACGCGCTTGTCGCAGGCGGCCGGTGCGCCGGTGAAGTTGATGCTGACGCGGCTGGATGAAGCTCTCGCCGTCGGCAACCGGCCTTCGACTTTTCAGAAGGTAAAACTCGGCGCCGCGGCGGATGGGACATTGCTCGCCTACGAGATGGATTCTTTCGGCTGCCCGGGATTCGCGGCGGGAGGAGCGACGGCCGCGGGTGGCAGCGGGGCGACGTTCCCCGCGCCCTACATTTACAAAGTCCCGAATACGCGCGTGAAGCAGGCGAGCGTCGCGATCAATGCCGGCTCGTCGCGCGCTTTCCGAGCGCCGGGACATCCGACCGCGTCCTTCGGCATGGAAGCGATGATGGACGATCTCGCGGTCAAGCTAGGCATCGATCCGGTGGAGTTGCGAATCAAGAACGATCCGCTCGAGATCCGCCGGAAAGAGTACGAGATCGGGCGCGAGAAATTTGGTTGGAAGGAAAAATACAAGAAGCCGGGCTCCAGCGCGGGCGTGGTGAAGACCGGTGTCGGCTGCGGAGGCGCGACCTGGGGCGGCGGCGGACGCGGCACGCAGGCTGAGGTGCAGATCAACCGGGATGGAAATGTGGAAGTGCGTTGCGGCACGCAGGATATTGGCACCGGCGCGCGCACGGTCGTGGCGCTGGTGGCGGCGGAGGTGCTCGGTCTCGCACCCGACAAGATCACGGTGCGGATCGGGGACACACGTTTTCCGCCATCGGGCGGGAGCGGTGGCAGCACGACGACGGCTTCGGTTTCACCCGCGATCTTCGATGCGTGCACGAATGCGCTCACCGAATTGCAGAAGGTGAGCGCGATGCCCGACGCGCGCGGCGCGAACTGGAGTGAAGCGTGCAAGAAAATCGGGATGAACCCGCTCGTAGTGCAGGGCAAATGGCGGGAAGGACTGTCCGCCAGCGGGGCGGGCGGTGTGCAGTTTGCGGAGGTTGATGTGGATACCGAAACCGGTTTCATCGCGATCCGCAGAATCGTCGCGATCCACGACTGCGGGCTGATCGTGAACAAGCTGACCTGCGAGAGTCAGATCAACGGCGGCGTGATTCAAGGAATAGGCTACGCGCTTTACGAAGCGCGCGTGATGGATCGTGCGACGGGGGTGGTGCTCAATCCGAACTTCGAAACCTACAAGCTGCCCAACGGGGCGGACGTCCCGCCCATCGAGATCGTGTTGCTGGATATGCCCGAGCGCGGCGTGATTGGCATCGGAGAGCCGTGTCACATCCCGACCGCGGCCGCGATCGCGAACGCCGTCGCCAATGCGCTCGGTGTGCGGATCACCAGCCTGCCGATTACGCCCGACAAAGTGCTAGGGGCGCTCGGCAAAGTGCCGCCCGCAGCCAGAAGCCTCTCTGACTCTCAGGTATTGCATGAAGCCTTTGCGCTCGTGCGGTCGCTACCGGCGACAACAGTCGAGGAATTCATGGCATGAAGGCGTTCGAGTACGTCAGCGCCCAAACTCCGCAGAGCGCGACCGATCTCGCAGGGGCCAATGGCCGCTTCATCGCGGGCGGCATTGATATTCTGGGCGAAATCAAGGACGCGATCCTCGAACCGAAGCGGCTTGTGAATGTGAAGTCGCTCCCGAATTCGCGCGATATCAAGCCCAGCGATCAGGCCTGGACCATCGGCACGAACGTCACCGTTGCCGAACTCACGTGGCATGCTGAACTGCGGAAGATTTTTCCCGGTTTGGCGGAAGCGGCAGCAGAGGTCGGCTCGCCGCAGATTCGCAATGTCGCCACGGTCGGTGGGAATCTCGCGCAGCATTCGCGCTGCTGGTATTACCGTCATCGGGATGTGCGCTGCCTGAAGGAAGGCGGCTCAACCTGTTATGCGCGGGAAGGAGAGAACAAGTATCACGCGCTCTTCTCCGGCAACCCGTGCATCAGCCCGACGCCGTCAAACCTGGCGATCGCCCTCACGGCATTGGACGCGACCGCGCACGTGCAGCGCGGCGGCAAGGTCGTGAAGATGTCTATGCCGGAGCTTTACGAAAAGGCGTGGTCAAACCCGCTCGCGCATCATTCACTCGAGACGTCGGATTTGATTCTGCACGTCGAGATCCCGGTTCGCCAAAGGCGCAGCGCCTACTTGCAAATGGCTGAGAAGCACGACTTCGATTGGGCGCTTGTGAGTTGTTCCGCGGCCGCGCGGGTGGAGGGCCAAAAGCTGTTCGGTGCGCGCATCGTCCTCGGCCAGGTTGCGCCGGTTCCATATCGCTCCGACGAAGCGGACAAATTTCTTGAGGGCAAGATTCTCGATAACGCTGTCGCGGCGAAGGCTGCAGAACTACTGCTCGCCGCGGCGACGCCATTCCAGCACAACGCCTACAAAGTTCCGCTCGCGCACGCCTTGATCCGCCGGACGCTGCTAAAGCTTGCGAGCTGACCCGATGGAACAGCCGACGCCCTGTCGCTACCTGCGGACGAAAAAGATGTACGTGCCGGTGCAGGAGAATGCCGCGTTCTCGGAGAAATTTGATCCGAACTCGTTCTCGCACTGCTGGTGCAACCGCACCATGACCGAAATCGGCGAGGACGACCGGCTGGTCAGCTTCCGCGGCTGCTTATCCGCGGAGCGGCGTTGTTACAAGGCCCTGTAGCCGCAACTTTTTCGCGGCCTCCTACTTCTTCACGATCTCGCCGCACTCCGGCATCGCCTTGCCTTTATAGGGATTGCCGATTTTCGGCGTCGTCTGCACCCAAATGCCGTCCTTCATCATCGGGCAATTCATGACGAAGAATCCGGGCTGCCCTTCGACGAGCTTTGCCAGTTCTTTGCTGATGACCTGAAACGCCGCGCGGGCGTCGTCGAGCGATTCGCTGGCGGCGAGCTTCTGCGACGCCTCGATCATCGGCTTCGACCCTGCAAACTCCTCTCCCACCGAGACGACCAGATTCGTCGCTCCGTTCTTGGCCGAGGCGAGTTCGTCCGCCGCCAGGCCCGAGCGCACCATTTCATATTGCTCCAGCGTCTTCGGATATTTCATGTCGGTGCCGAGGGCCGAGCCGATGAACGAGAAGACTGTGAGGAGAGCGACCCTGGCAACTCGCTTAATGGAGCACATGACAAAGCATGCCTTCCCCGGCGCAATATTCCAGAGGTTGTTCAAACGTTTTGTGTTCGTGTTCCACTTCGTCCCAGCAGTTCGAAGCCCTCGGAGCGGGCGACGTAGGTCGCGGCGGTGAGGTCGCCGCTCACGTTCAGGACGGTGCGGCAC
>JACCXA010000114.1 GCA_013697365.1 Chthoniobacterales bacterium | reverse complement strand
ATGGCCGGCTTGGCAAAAGCATCCTGGAACTGGGCGGCAATAACGCGCTCGTCGTGTCGCAGACTGCCGATCTTGAAATGGCTGCCCGCTCGATTTTCTTCGGCGCGGTCGGCACCTCGGGCCAGCGTTGCACCTCGACACG
This sequence comes from Chthoniobacterales bacterium, assembly GCA_013697365.1. Taxonomy (GTDB): domain Bacteria; phylum Verrucomicrobiota; class Verrucomicrobiia; order Chthoniobacterales; family UBA10450; genus JACCTI01. Next base: position 10,050 of record JACCXA010000114.1, on the reverse strand, counting down.
GCGGGTCATCGCGCATGAATCCATTGCAGAGAAACTGCGCGAGCAATTGCTGAGTGCTTATCGAGCGGTTCGGATCGGGAACCCTCTCGAGCGCGATACTCTCATGGGTCCGCTGATTGATCCGCCTTCGATCGACAACGTGCAGCAGTCGATCGCAAAAATGAAAAGTGAAGGCGGAGAGATTTTGCACGGTGGTGAGAAACTCGACGGCTCTCGATTTCCCGGCGGCTGCTACATGACTCCCTGCCTGGCGACGGCGCGCCCGGAGTTCGAGATCGTGAAGCACGAGACGTTTGGCCCGTTGCTCTATCTCATGACCTACGGCGACTTCGATGAAGCGATCGCAATGCACAACGACGTGCCGCAGGGACTTAGTTCGGCCATTTTTACGAACGACATGCGGGAGGCGGAGAAATTCCTAAGCACGGTCGGGAGCGATTGCGGCATCGCGAACATTAACACTGGCACAAGCGGGGCAGAGATTGGCGGCGCTTTCGGAGGTGAAAAGAACACGGGCGGCGGACGTGAGAGCGGAAGCGACTCGTGGAAGAGCTACATGCGCCGCCAAACGAACACAGTAAATTTTTCAACCGAGCTCCCGCTCGCCCAAGGCATCACGTTTGGAGCCGGCGAAGGAAGCGCAACTGCCTGACCACCCCATGAGCCCAGCAACCCTCGACGAAAAACAAGCAAGCGCGGCCGAATCCAGGTTCGAATGGCCGCTCTGCTATGAAGCAGAGAATTTCATTCTTAGCCGGATCGAGTCTTTCACCGAGCGGAACACCTTCGCGCGCACCTTGGCGGCGCGGATGCGGGATGAAACCGGGACGCTGATCCTGGATTGGACAGATTACTTGCTTTTGCCTTCGTCCGATGAAGAAGCGCTCCGCGCCACGGGATATACAGATGACCCGCTGGCTGATGCGCCCGATGCGCAGAAGCAACTCTGGCATCCCGAAGCAATGCTGCCGCGCGTTCTCATTGCGCCCACGAATGCTCGTTACCCGCTCGCGCTTGGCATCCGCCCGGAATTTGTCGCCGACTTCGCGGGCGTGCACGCCATCGTTCGCGAGATCGAAGGAGCGCCGCTCTCGCGTTTTCGCCGGCTGCTTATCAGCGATGAAAATGGTGCGCGTTTCGAAGCCGTCGAACGCCGTGGATATCGCGGTTACATCTCCGCGGAGCCGGATCTGAAGTCTTACCTGGCTGCGCGTGAACTTTATCAGACGCGCGGTCGCCTTTGGGATGATGACGCGCAGGGCATGAAGCACGCGCACGAGCGGATTGCGCTGATGATTGAGCTGGTGGGCCGCGATTTGGCCTGTCACCTCATCTTCGAAGAAGAGCGCCGCTACTGGGAGAAGCGCAATCGTGCAGGCACCGAACAGAAGCGGCGCCAGGACACGCTCGGTCTAGGCTGGGCGAACCACGATCACCACACCTTCCGCTCTTCACGGGAGCACTTTGTGGATTTGATCAAGGCGTTCGAGATGCTGGGGTTCCATCGGCGTGAGCGCTACTACGCCGGCGCTCAAGCCGGATGGGGCGCGCAGATCGTGGAGCAACCGATCGAGGGGATTATTATCTTCAACGACGTCGATCTGAATCCCGACGAAGTGGAGATCGACTTTTCCCGCACCGCGCTTTCGTCGCAGCCGAAACTCGGCACAATCGGGCTCTGGTGCGGACTGCATGGCGAGAGCTTCCTCGAAGCCGGGATGCATCATCTCGAGTGCCGGTTCGATCATGCGCTTCTCCGCCAGCAATTGGCCAACGAAGGGATCAAGACGATGAATCCGTTTTCCGATTTTCCTTTCCTGAAACAGGCCTTCACGGAAGGCGAGCGCTGGAAGGTGCAGCACGGACGGGCGGAGCGGTTGCTGCAAAATGGTTCTATCACGCAGGAGCAGTTCCAGGATTTCTCGAACAACGGCGCGATCGGCAGTCACCTGGAAAATCTGCAGCGCAAGGGCGGCTTTAAGGGTTTCAACCAGCACGCTGTTAGCATCATCATCGCGGAGACCGATCCGCGGAACCAGCAGACGCGTTGAGCAATGACGACAGACATCCGAGAGAAATTGCATGCGTCGCCATTTTTCCCGTTCACGATCTATGTCGCAGACGATCGCGAGTATCGGGTTGCAACCCCGGATCACGCGCAGGTGTCACCGAAAGGCGGCCGTGTCAGCATTTTCACCGATGATGATCGGCACGTGCTGTTACCGGCGTTGCTCATCAGCGCCATCGACATAGATTCGGAGAACGCAACTCAATAACATTATGGAACCCGTTTACATCCTCGGCGGCGGCCGGACCGACTTTAAGCGCAACCTCAAAAAAGAGGGCAAGACAATCCGCGATCTGATTACAGAGAGCGGGCGCAAAGCGATTGCCGACGCGAAGATCGAGCCGTCGGACATCGAGGCGGCCGCAGTCGGAAATTTTAACGCTGGGCAGTTCACAAAGCAGCTCCATCTCGGAGCGTTTATCCCGGAGATCGATCCGGCGCTGCACGGGATTCCCACGATGCATACGGAAGCAGCCTGCGCTTCTGGTTCCTTATCCGTCTTGCTCGGCGCGCAATGGGTCATGGGCGGATTCCACGACGCCGTTCTGGTCGTCGGTGCGGAACAACAAAAGACGATGTCGTCGCTCGACGGCTCCGATGTTCTCGGGGCGGCGGCCGATTATCACATTGAGAAGCCCGAGTTCGGCGACTTCATGTTCCCGAAACTCTTTGGCCGGATCGCTCAGATCTACATCGAGAAATACGGTGCGTCGGAGAAGGAACTTTCGTGGGTGGCGTATAAGAACTACGCGCACGCTCGGCTGAACCCGCTGGCGCAGATGCGCGACGCGGACCTCACGTACGATGCCGCCTCGCAAGTTTCGGACAAGAATCCCAGTGTGGCACCGCCGCTAAAGGTCTCGGACTGCTCCCAGATTACAGATGGTGGAGCGGCGGTCGTTCTGGTTTCGGGAAAGTATCTTGACCGGAAAGGAATCGATAAATCAAAGCTGCCGCAAATGCTCGGATTTGGTAGCACAACAGACTATCTTGCCCTCGAAAAGAAAGATGCGCCGACTTTCAGCACTGCGCGCAAGGCTGCCGAAAAAGCTTTCGGGATGGCGAACCTGAAGCCGCGCGATATGCATGGCGTGGAGGTGCACGATTGCTTCTCGATCACGGAAATCTGTGCGTATGAGATTCTCGGCCTGGCGGAACGCGGAAAAGGCGCTGAGCTCGCGATGACCGGAGCGACGGCATTGCCGCAGGTTCGCAATGAGAACGTTAGTGGGAAGATCGGCTGGGAAATTCCGGTCAATACCGGTGGCGGTCTGATTGGTGACGGGCATCCGGTTGGCGCCACGGGTGTGCGTCAGGTAGTCGATGCCTATCAGCAGCTCACCGAGCAGGCCAATGCGCGGCAGATCGAGGGAGCGAAAAAATTCCTCACCTTTAACATGGGCGGAAGCCTTACGACGTCGGTTGCGATGATTTGGGGGCGAGATTAGGCGGGCCGGAGCGTAGGGTCTTCGCCTGTGCGGACAGCGGCTGTCTCGCCTGCCTGTATCCCGGAACAGCCGAGACGGCAGTGCTCCGATGCTCAGCCCATGTAATATCCGCCATTCACGTTAAGGACGTGACCGGTGATATAGCTCGCCATGGGCGAGGCGAGAAAAAGCGCGGCATCGACGATCTCTGATGCTTCGCCGAGTCGGCCCAGCGGAATCTGCTTCTTGAAATTCTCCGAAACGTCATCGGGCATTCCCTTGCTCATTCCCACGTCGATAAACCCGGGCGCGATCGCATTCACGGTGATCTGCTGACGCGCCAGCTCGCGCGCTGAGACCTTGGTCAGGGCAATAATCGCCGCCTTGCTCGAGGAGTAGTTGGCCTGGCCGAAAAGGCCCATTTGTCCGCTAACCGATGAAAGGTTAATCACCCGGCCGCCGATACGCAGGACCGACGCCGCTTTTTGCGTGACGTTGAATGTGCCCGCGAGGTTCACGCGCAGGACGCTTTCAAATTCCTCCAGCGTCATTTTTTTCATCGTCCGGTCGCGAATGATGCCGGAGTTGTTGAGGAGGATATCGAGACCTCCAAGCCCTTTCCTGACCTGTTCCATCATTTCCTCGACTTGCTCGGGCTTGGTTACGTCGCAGTCGATCACGAGCGGCTCCGAGAGTTCACCAGCAACGGCCTCGGCGTCCTTGTGATTCTGACCGTCGGCGTCGGCAATGTAGTTGATGACGCATCTCGCGCCGCGCGCATCGAACGCACGAATCATAGCCGCGCCCAGTCCGCGCGAACTGCCGGTGACCAACGCTACCTTGCCGGAAAAATCGAGAGGATCGTTCATCCGACAACGCTACAGCGCGCGCTTCGCTATGCCAGACGGGGCCGTTTCGCCGAAAAATAGCGCACGATGAAAGCGATCGGCAATCCGATTAGAAGCATGTGCACAAAGAACTGGGCGACAATCTCGGAAAGAGGCGGCTGCCGCGCTTTTACGAGAGAAAGAGGCACGACGATGAGCCTCATGCATAGACCACAACTCCAAATGCCAGGCCGGAGATAACGGGTCGCTGCGTTAGAAGCCGCAACCTGCGGCTCGCGAGGTAAAATGTGGAAGCTGCTCCGAATGCGATCACAAAATGCAGGATTCCCCCGAGGATCGCCGTGGCGGCGCCACCATTGAAAGAGGCGGGGCCAAGCAAGCCGCTCGCGATGCTCTGCAGGATGCGAACCGGCGTGGCTCCTTTCAGGCCAAACAAGATGAAGGCCGACGTGATATCGAGGATCCCCGCCACCAGCCCGGACCAGAAGATGATCGTTAGGCCGCGTGAGATTTCTTGAGCTGGAGATCTGTCCACGCAAGGCGCTTCTAGGGCAGAATGCCGTTGCCGGTCAATTGATAATCGTTAGGTTCCGCTCCGATGGCTTCTCCCATTCGTGTTCTCACAGCGGTCCCGATTTGCGATGGCCACGACAGCGCGATCAACACGATCAATCTTGAGTTTATCCGGCATGGCGTCGAAGTCGTTTACCTCGGGTATCATCGCTATGCCGAAGACATTGTCCGGGCTGCGATTCAGGAGGACGTGCGCGCTGTCGGCATCTCGAGTTACAACGGCGGCCACGTGGAGTTTTTTGCTGAAGTAGTAAAGCAACTTCGCAAACGGGGTGCGGATGACATCGCTGTTTTTGGCGGTGGCGGCGGCACCATTACCCACGACGACCAGCGTGTGATGCAGAAGCGCGGCGTCGATAAGATTTTCTTCGCGGGGACATCGTTGACGGACATGGTCGGCTTCGTTCACGAGCGCTACGGCAAAGCGCACAAGCACAATGGCCGCAACGGCGCGCCGGCCGACATGAAACTCGCGCGAAAGTTGACCGCAATCGAAGACGGTTACGCGGATGGGACGAAGAAGCAGCGAAACTCGAAAGCAGCCATCAGAAGTCAGAGATCAAAAATCAGAAATACAAAGGTCATTGGTTTCACCGGACCGGGCGGCGCCGGCAAGACGACGCTCATTGACGAGCTGGTGCTGCGTCTTCTGCAGCGCGACGCCAAATCGCGCATCGCCATCCTTTCCCACGATCCAAGCGTGGTCGGCGCGGGCGCGCTCCTCGGCGATCGCGCGACCATGATCAATTCGCAACACGACCGCGTCTTCATGCGGAGCATGGCGACGCGTGGGCAAGCCGGCGGTTTGTCGCCCGCGACAGCAGATTGCCTTCAGCTCCTGGCGCAGAGCGGCTTCGACTACGTTATCATCGAGACGGTCGGCACCGGGCAGGAAGCGATGCCCTTTCAAAGCAAACTCGTGGACCAGACCGTGCTCGTCATGAATCCCGATTACGGCGCGCGCTTGCAGCTGCAGAAAATCGTCATGCTCGACCTCGCGGACATAATCGTCGTCAACAAGAGTGATCAGGACCGCGCGCGGACTGCGATGAGCGAAATTGGGCGGCGCGTGGAGCAGAACGGACGCGAGCAGCGCGTACTGGCGACGGTCGCGAAACGGCATCGTGACGGGGGTGTTGATCAACTGTGTGATCTGCTGACACCGCTGGTGCGGCCCATGGCGAAAACATCGAAGAAGGGCCAACCAAAATGAGCAAACTAGGAAGCGTTGTCGAAGCGGTCGATAAGTACAATAAGTTTGTCGAGGACGAAGTCAGGCGCGCGCGGACGGACAAGAAGTTCGGCCAGCAGATGGTCAACCGCTGGAACGAGATCAAAGCAAAGATTCCGTTCGGGAGCGCGCCGACCGGTTTGAAGCTGCCGCGGCTCGCCTTGCCCGAGATCGACGAAGCGGGCGATATCACGCGTTACTTGTTAGGCGACGGACTGCCGGGTGAGTTCCCATTTCTGAACGGCGCGTATCGCGAGATGTATCTCGAGCCGCTGCAAAACCCCGCGATCGAAATCGGTGCCTACGAGAAGAACGGGCACAACGGAAAGTCGCAGAACAACGGCAGCAAGAATGGCGCGAAGAACAGCGCCAAAGCACAACAAGCGGAAGAGCCGACACGCCTGTTCTCCGGCCTCATGCTCGCGGAGGACACGAACGAGCGGTTTCATTTCCTCGGCGCGCATCAGCGCTCGAAGCGCCTCAGCACCGCCTTCGATGGTCCGACGCTTTACGGGATCGACAGCGACGCTCCCGGCATCCTTGGTAAGATCGGTGAGGGCGGTGTCGCGGTGGACACCGTCGAGGACATGGTCCGCCTCTACGACGGCTTCGATCTCGGCTCCCCGGATTTCTCGGCTTCGATGACGATCAGCGGCCCGGCGCCGATCATCATGGCGATGTATATTGCGGCCGCGAAGCGGCGCTTCGGCAACGACATTGTGCCAAAGCTTCGCGGCACAATTCAGGCCGATATCTTCAAAGAAGTTCAGGCGCAAAACGAAACCATCTTCCCGGTCGAAGCCTCGCTGCGATTTCTCACCGACATGATGGAATTCACCACGCGCGAGATGCCGCGCTGGTATCCAGTTTCGATCAGCGGCTATCACATCGGCGAGGCCGGGTCGACACCAGTGCAGCAAGCGGCGTATACGCTCTCCAATGGCTTTGCCTATGCCGAAATGATGGCTGCGCGCGGCATTCCGGTAGATGAATTCGGGCCGCGGCTCTCCTTCTTTCTTGATTGCGGGCTCGACGTAGAATACATCGCGCTCACCCGCGTTTCGCGTCGCATCTGGGCCATCGGAATGCGCGACGCCTTCGGCGCTGGTCACAAGGCGCAGATGTTCAAAGTGCACACGCAGACGAGTGGTCGCTCGCTCGTCGCGGCGGAGTTTAAGAATAACCTTACGCGCACCGCTGCTGAGCTCATGCTTTCGTACATGAACGGCACGAATTCCTGCCACTCGAACAGCGCGGATGAGCCGTTCACCACGCCGAGCGAAGAGTGGATCAGGCTGGCAGCACACGGTCAGGCAATCCTGCTCGATGAATCCGGCATCTTCAAACACACGATGAACATGTTGAGCGGCTCGCCCGGCATGAAGGCAGTCGAGCGCGCGGTGGAGGCAGCGATCCTTGAGGAATTTCGGCAAATCGAAGAGCTGGGTGGGGTGGTCGCGGCCATCGAGCACCGGTATCAGCGCAGCCAGATTCAGAACGCGGCTCATCGTTACGAGCAGCAGATTTATGATGGAACGCGGCCGATCATCGCGCTTAATAAATATCGGAATGCGAACGAAGAGCCGCCTGAGATGGAACTGGCGCGAACGCCGAAGGCCAAGAAGCAGCTGCAGGTCGATCGACTAAAGCAGTTCAAGAAAAAGAACGCGGCCAAAGCGGAGAAGGTGCTGGAGAAACTGGCTGCTGTGGCGGAGTCGGACAAGAACTGTTTCCCCACGCTTCTGGAGGCGGCTGAAGTCTGCTCGTTAGGCCAGATCAGCGCGTGCCTGCAGGAAGTGGTCGGGCGTTTCCGCCCGATGGTGTAGAAAATTTGGGAGAGGCCTCAGTGCCTCAATCAACCCGATGCAGGCAGGGAGACTCGCGCCGGGTTAATCGCTGCGCTCTGCCCGCCGGCTAGCCTCCGCCTTCTTACCTGTTGCGTGTAACACCCCGGCCGGCGGGTACTGCTGCCCGCGCAATGATGCGGGCCCGGGCGTTCGCAACCCCGAGCGCAGCCCCGGGATGTGCCTGCCAGGCTCTAACTTTTGCCGCGACCAGTCTTGTTCTGCAATTCTTCGATCTTTTTTGAGGCTTCGGCCTTGGTCCAATCCTCGCTGAAGTCTTCTTTGCCTTCGCGGCAAAGAGTTTGGAGATAGGAGCGCTGCGGGCCAGTCATCGGCTCGTCGCCGGTCGTCCAATCGTCCGGATCTTTCTCGGGATTTTGCATCGGTGATTGCTCGATTTCGTCAGCCATACTGGAAGATCGTCGGCGCTTCTTCGGATGGCCTTATGTCTCCTTGCGCGTCGAAGTTTCGCGTGGCATAGGAGCACCTCGCGCCCTTCGGGGGTGCACAGGATTATGGCGACAGTCACCACACCGACACCAGATCCGCTGCTCGAAACGCAAGTGTTCTGGGAGCGCAACAAGGGGGCAATTCTCGGTGTGCTCGCGGCGGTGCTTTTGGCGGTGGCAGCCTACGGCGCTTACCGTTGGTATGTGAGCCACCGGGATAATTCAGCGGCGACTGTGCTGGCCCAGGCCAAGGGCGCAGGGGATTATCAGAAAGTCATCGACGAATTTCCCAGTTCGCCGGCGGCTTCGAGCGGTTATCTCTTATTAGCGGCGGCCCAGCGGAAAGAGCAAAAACTCGCGGAAGCGAATGCCACGCTCAAGACGTTCATCGACCGCAACCCGAAGCACGAGCTTGTGACGACCGCGAAGATGGCGATGGCTGCGAACGTTGAGGCGCTGGGGAAGCCAGATGGAGCCCTGGAGATGTATCGGGGTGTGGCGGCCGATTATCCGCGAAGTTTTAATGCTCCTCTGGCCATGCTGGCCGAAGTGCCGCTTCTCAAGGCAAAGGGTGATACGGAAGGCGCTCGTCGGGTTGCCGAAACTGTGCTCACCCAATACCGCGAAAGCTTCGCCGCAACAGAGGCGACGCGGCATTTGCGGATGTTGAAAGTCTCAACACCAGCTGGTCCTTTACCGGGTGAAGGAATCTCTGACGCGGAAAAGGCTGCTCTGCAACAGACGGCTGCCGCTGCGGCCGCTGCTGCGGCAGGGTCGGCGAACTTGTCCGCTTCTGCCACGCCGTAGCTCGGGAGCGAACGGAAACGGCGGTCAAAGATCGCCGCTACAACAAGCAGGAGACTAACGCTTCGAAAACTGGAAACGCTTGCGTGCGCCCGGTTGACCGGATTTTTTGCGCTCTTTCATTCGCGGGTCACGTCTGAGCAAACCCTCTGCTTTCAAGGTTCCGCGAAGATTCGCGTCCACCTGCAGAAGCGCCCGCGCAATTGCAAGACGGGCCGCCCCAGCCTGGCCGGTCGCGCCACCGCCCGTCGCATTAATCGAGAGATCGTAGGAGTTTGCCAGCTTCACGACATGCAACGGTTGAAGGACCGTATTCTGCAACGGGATCGTCGGGAAATATTCCTCAAACGATTTGCCGTTGATATCGATCTTGCCGTTCCCCGCTGTCATGCGGATACGAGCAACCGACGTTTTCCTGCGGCCGGTGGCGATGAATTCCTCGGAAGTTGCCATGATAAAATGAATCCTTAACGAGCGAGCGTGATGGCGGCGGGTTGCTGCGCCGCATGGGGATGGATGTCGCCCTTGTAGACCTTGAGCTTTCGATAAACCGCCCGCCCCAGTTTGTTATGCGGGATCATTCCGCGGATAGCTCGCTCGACGAGTAGCTCCGGATGGCGAACACGGCGGGCCTTCACATTCTCGCTCTTATGTCCGCCGACGAATCCCGAAAAACTCATGAAGGTCTTCTGGTCTTCTTTTTTGCCGGTGAGCCGAACCTTTTCCGCGTTGATGACCACAACAAAATCGCCGGTATCGACGTGTGTGGTGTAAATCGGCTTTTCTTTCCCACGAAGTAGATTGGC
>JACCXA010000113.1 GCA_013697365.1 Chthoniobacterales bacterium | reverse complement strand
CCCGGCGCATGCGAGACGAACTGCTTTCCATCCATTCTGCCTGTGGCGAGCGCGACCATTTTGCTATTGGAGCGAAAGGTTAAGAGCCTTAACAATCGTGTCAATGCAGGCACTTTTTGGTGCGCGCAGCAGCCCCGCCCCCTTCCGGTCCTGCTCCTGTCTTGATCGCGTCGGAAGAGTTTTCGTCTCAAGAGCAGGATTAGGATCAAGAGCAGGAGCAGGAGCAGGGGATGTGGCTGGCGCCCGCTCGCAACGACGCTTTGAACACGTATGGTTGCGCCGTGTCCAAGCTTTCAACCATGCGCCTCGCTTCTTTCATAGCGGTTTACCTATTGCTCGCGTCGTCCCTCCGTGCGGCACCACCACTCGGCGAACCTGAAAGCGGTCCTACGCCAAACGTCCCGCCGGAATCGGCCGAGGCCGGCAAGGACGTGGTACACCGGCTAAACAGCGCCTTCACGAAGGTTTTCGAACTGGGCGCCCCGAGCGTGGTCATCATCGAGGTGACAAAGAAAAACGACGCGAGTGAAAACCCGAGTCTCGACGATCTCTTTTTCCAGAATCAGCCCGATGAAAGCCCCCGTCGGGACCCGCCCAGTAAACGGCCCGTGCAAAGCGAAGGCTCGGGGTTCATCGTGCGCGGCGACGGATTTATCTTCACAAACAACCACGTGCTCGAAGGCGCCGAGCGGATCGACGTAAAGCTGAAGGATGGCCGTGAGTTTCAGGCGAAACTAATCGGCACGGATGACAAGACCGATGTGGCCGTGATCAAGATCGATGCCACCAACCTTCCCGCGGCCCAGATGGGCGACAGCGAGGCGGTGCGGGTGGGGCAATTCGCGTTCGCAATCGGCGCCCCCTTCAAACTGGACTACACCTTCACGTATGGCGTGATCAGCGGCAAAGGCCGGAGCAAACTTTTCGCCACAGGAGGCTATGCGATTTCCGACTACCTGCAGACAGACGCCTCGATCAACCCCGGAAATAGCGGCGGACCCCTGTGCGACATCGATGGAAAAGTCGTCGGCATGAATACCCTCATCAACGGGATGAACCGTGGTCTTGGTTTTGCTATCCCAATCAATCTGGCGAACGACATCGGCCAGCAGCTGATTGCGGGACAAAAGATCATGCGCCCGTGGCTCGGTATCCGGATCGAAACGCTAGGCGACGATGCGTCCATCCGTGATCTCTTCAAAGGGCTGGATAAGGGCGTCGTTGTCCGCACGATCGAGGCGGACGCGCCTGCATATAAGAGCGACCTCCGTCCTTTTGACGTGATCACGCAAGTAGACGGAGCGTCAGTCAGCACCGACACGCAGTTGCAGCGCGAGATTCTGAAGAAGAAGATCGGGCAAAACGTAGACCTGACTGTCTGGCGGAAGGGTCAGACACTGAAGATCCCGATCACTGCGGGAGAACTGCCCGGCGAAATTGGTCGGGCCTCAAACCAGATTGCGCCCTCGCCTCAGAAGCCGGAAGACACGAACAAATTTGGTCTCCAGGTTCAGGATTTAACAAAGGAAGTTGCCGCCCGCTTGAAAATCGACGTTCAGCAGGGCGTGATCGTTACGGACGTAGCCGACAACAGCCTGGCTTCCGCGCAGGGGATCGAACGCGAAGACGTGATCACGGAGGTAGACGCCAAACCGGTTACCAACGTCGCGTCCTTCCGGGAAGCACTCGCTAAAACCGACCCTCGCAAGGGCATCCTGCTTTACCTCGATCGCAAAGGCAGCAAGACTTTCGCGGTGCTGAAAGCCGGCGGGTGACGAGCGCTCCGCGCTAATGCGCGATTAACCGCGAGTTCCTGGTGACTTTGACGGGACAGTCGCCGGGCTGCGGATTACGACTATTTCACGACCCCTCTATGTTCTAAATCGTGACACCTTTGTCTTCTTTGCGCGTCATTCACCTTAGGTAACCCCGCGCTGTCCCCCCGGGGCTGGCATTCGGCATACCTGTTGCTAAGGAAACGGAATGCTCCCCCTTACTGCATTTGTCGTCGCTGTTGGATCGGTCTTTGCGAGTGTTCTCTGGGCGTGTCGGGAAGATCTGGCCACTCGCCTTTAATCTCGCCACCGCCTCTAGAGGTGCACTTTCCAAGGAATTACTCTCGAGCTGCCGGAGCGTTCGAAACGGTTGAAGTCCGTCCCGCCGCCCGACCAATGCCTTTGTAAGAGATAAGATTCTCGTTCGCATCCGGATCGTGCCGACGGGTTAAAAAGGTCCGGATCCGCAGTCGCTGTTCCTCGTTTTATTCGCTGCTGCGCTGCTCTGTTTACTACCGGCTGAGCGACGGTAGGCTTCCCGCCACCCATGGTGACGGAAGATCAAATCAAAGCGGCGCTTAAGACCGTCAAGTATCCCGGTTTCAGTCGCGACATCGTGTCGTTCGGACTGGTGAAGGGCATTCAGATCGACGATGCGGCAGTTACCGTCCAGTTGGCTCTCGCCACCAACGAGCCCGCTATTCCGCGCGCGATAAAAACGGAGGCGGAGGCTGCGTTGCGAATGGTCCCGGGGATCGCCGAGCCAAAGGTTCTGATTGATATTCACGCGCCGCCCGTCGGTGCGGGCGCGGCGGGTGTTGGGGCCACGCGGATCGAGGGGGTCGAGCACGTCATCGCCGTCGCCAGCGGCAAAGGCGGGGTCGGAAAGTCGACGGTGGCGGCGAATCTGGCGATTGCGCTGGATCAAACGAGCGCGCGCGTCGGCCTCTGCGATTGCGACATCTATGGACCGAGCATCTCGCTCATGTTCGGCATCCGGGAGCGACCGACCGCGACAGAGGAGAACAAGATCATCCCGATCGAGCAGTATAACCTGAAGCTTATGTCGATGGGGTTCCTGCTCGATGACGCGTCGCCTGCCGTCCTGCGCGGGCCGATGGTGACGCGTTATACCCAGCAATTCCTGCGACAGGTGGAATGGGGCAAACTCGATTACCTCGTTCTGGATCTGCCGCCCGGGACTGGCGATATCCAACTCACGATCGTCCAAACCGTAGCGCTGGCCGGCGCGATCATCGTGACGACACCGCAGGAGGTCGCCCTCATCGACGCGCGTAAGGCTTCGACTATGTTCGAGAAGGTCAACGTGCCGGTGCTCGGCCTGATTGAAAACATGAGCTACTTCATTTCTCCTGACACCGGAAAGCGCTACGACATTTTTGGATCAGGCGGCGGCGCGCGTGAAGCGAAACGCCTCCGGGTTCCACTGCTGGGTCAGATCCCGATCGATATCGCGACGCGCGAGTCCGGCGATCGCGGCATGCCGATCACGGCGGAGGCGCCGGATTCCGCCGTGGCCGCGGAGTTCATGAAGGTCGCGCGTCATCTACGCGCGACCGTCGGATAGAAACGTTCCGGAGCGGCCGGAGTTGAATAGGGGCGACCGATGCCCAGTCAGATGTCATTGCATCGTTTTGATTGACCTCCTTTAACTTTATGAAAGACAGTCCGGATGTGCCGGCCGCGCGAGAAGAACAGTCGCAGTTCGTGACGAACTCGGTTCTCTACAAAGAATTTCTTGCAGAACGCGAAGAGATCCTGAAACACAAGTGGATCGAAAGCGAAAAAGCTGGCTCGGACATTGGCTTCGAGAAAGCGCTGCTGGATTGGATCGTAAAGCATCGTTCGAATTGGCGCGATCGGCGCATGAAGGAGGTCCGCAGCCGCGCGCAAAGCGCGGGTTCCTGATTTTCCGCGTCCTTTAAAGCGATCCCGCGAGGTCGCCAAGGAAACGCATGACAGTTCCAAAAAACATACCAGCCCCCTCCTCGATCACCAGCACCTCGGTGATGGATGCGGCTGCCATCCGCAGTGCTCTGCGTCGATTGGCCCACGAGATCATCGAGCGGAATCCTGACCTCAGGCTGGTTGTCCTGGCCGGCATTCCTTCTCGCGGAGTCGAAATCGCCCGCAGGCTCGCCGGGTTTCTGGAGGAGTTTTCCGGAGTTCTCATCGAGACCGGGGTCATCGATGTCTCGATGCACCGCGACGATGTCGGGCAACGCGCCGATTTGCCGATGGTGCAGGCGTCGCAACTTCCGCTGCCGTTGGAAGGCCGCACGGTTATCATTGTAGATGATGTCTTTTACACGGGGCGGACGACACGCGCCGCATTGGATGCGATCGGCACCTTCGGGCGGCCGGCGCGTATCCAACTCGCGACTCTGATCGATCGCGGCCATCGCGAACTGCCAATCCGGGCTGATTACGTTGGCAAAAATCTGCCGACCGCGCCGGGCGAGCGCGTCCGCCTGCGGCTCGAGAACGTGGATCGCGAACCGGACGCGGTCTGGCTGATCAAGGAATGAATCAAGACACGGATCGACACGAAGAGAATGAGCGCTTCGTTCCGGTCGTCACGTGCGGTTCTGGAACCCTTTCCTACTTTTCGAATCCGTGTTTCATCCGTGTCTATCCGTGGCCGGAAATCTGAATCCATGACCGCAGTGACGCGCTGGAATCGGAAAGACCTACTCGGCATCCGGGAGCTTTCCGCGGAGGAGATCACCTTCATTCTCGATACCGCCGACGCCTTTAAACAAGTCGGCACTCGCGACGTGAAGAAGGTTCCCGC
>JACCXA010000077.1 GCA_013697365.1 Chthoniobacterales bacterium | reverse complement strand
CGCAGCACTTCTCCATTCGTTGTTGTCCCGCTCTCGGAGGGATGATGCGGCGCGTTTAAGGAGACCCCAGCGCAGGTCAGCCCATACGACGCGATACTCTTGATTGTCAGCATGGCGTGATTGAGACAACCCAGACGGTCAAGTGCAACGAGTAACACCGGCAGATCCATCTGTCGTGCAAGGTCGGCCACGAAGTAGTCCTCCTTAATCGGAACCAACCAGCCGCCCACCCCTTCGACGACCACGAAATCGAAACGGCGCCGCAGCTCAACCAGGTGCAACAGGAGAACTTCCGGCCGGATCTCGACCCCTTCGGCCTTTGCCGCCGGATAAGGTGCGGCCGGAGTTCTCAGCCAAATCGGATTAACTTCGTCTATGGTCAACCCTTCGCTGCTGGCCGCTCTTAACAGCTCCGCGTCCCGGCGATCGCCGCAGCAGATGGGCTTCATCCCAGCGCACCGCCATCCGGCTGCTCGGGCCAACTGAAGGAGACAGACCGCCGTATGCGTTTTCCCGACGCCTGTATCAGTGCCGGTCAGAAAAACGCTCACCGGACGACCGCGCCGCTAGGCCGCTTCCGCGTGCTGGCCTGCCATGGCTTGCATCATCGACTGGAAAATTTTCGCGCCATCCGTGCTGCCGAGGCGTGCCTCAGATGCGCGGTCTGGATGGGGCATCAGGCCGAAGACATTTCGTTCACGATTGCAGATGCCGGCGATATTCTCGACAGACCCATTCGGGTTGGATGCCGCGGTCACCTCGCCGTGGTGATCGACGTAGCGCAGCAGAACCTGTCGTCCGTCGTTCAGCTCCCGCAGCGTCGATGTTTTGGCAAAGAAACAACCTTCCCCATGTGCAACCGGCAGCCGCAGCAATGTTCCTTTTGGCAGGCCAAGCGTGAACGGCGAGTCATCGACCTCGACGCGGGTCGTCGCCATGTCGCACACGAAGCGTAACAAGCGGTTCCGCACTAGTGCACCCGGTAGAAGTCCGGCTTCACACAAGATTTGAAAGCCATTGCAGACGCCGATGACCAGCTTCCCAGCGGCCGCTTCCTTTTGAACTGTGCGCATGATGGGTGAGAAGCGCGCAATCGCGCCGCAGCGAAGGTAATCCCCATACGAAAAACCACCGGGCAGCACGATCGCATCGTAGCCTTCCAGCGAGCTCTCCTTGTGCCAGACAAACTTCGCGCTGGCGCCAGGGAGGTCGTTGATTGCGGCAGTGCAATCCTGATCGCAGTTCGATCCTGGAAATTGAATGACGGCAAACTTCACGCCGATTTCCCCGCTGCTTTGCTCAAGTCATAATCTTCGATCACAGGATTCGAAAGCAAGTCGCGACAGAGTTGGTGCAGCCGCGGCTCCATCTCCGGTCCGTCACCATCGACCTCGATCTCGAGATATTTCCCGATTCGCACACTGCGCACTTCCGGCATCCCCAGATGCTGCATGGCTTCGCGAACCGCCGCACCCTGGGGATCCAGCACGGCTGCTTTTGGCGTCACGATCACCTTCATTTTCATCGGCCCAATATTGACGCCCGCACTGCGCCAACAAGCTTAATGTTCATGGATGATCGGGCTTGAATCCGCGTCGATCCCGTCGGCAGGGCGCGAGGCATGAGACTCACCGCGCCCCGTCTTCTTCTCCAGAGTGCCGCCGATACATTAGGCCTGCTGCGGTTCAGATAGAGCTTAGTCATCCCAGTTGGAATAACGAGCCGCAGATCCGGCGCCTTCCCGTTCGAGGAATTTCATCGCCACACGCGCATCGAAGAAATCGCTGATCGGGCGCGGATGCAAACCCACCTCGCCGGCCAGATCAGAGCCGGTCAGCTTCCGCTCCTTCAGAACCGCGAAACGCCCAGCTCGACCGCGCTCAGCAACACTTTCGAACCCTAGAAGCCGAACGCCGTTTAGAGGATAAGCGACGGATCAGGAGCCTCGCTTATGTACGGGGATTGGCGGATGACGCTCTACCGGTCGAGGCGATTCGCTTCCGGTGTTATCTGATTCTTGTGCGGTAAACCGCTTCCATACCGCTAACTCAGGAGCGGGAAATAACGGGACGAGCCCGACTCCGCGCTGGCACTAAAAAATCGCTTTTCCATTTGCGAGTTCCTGCCCACGCTCTGCGCCCTCCATGAACGACAGTCCTCCTGATCTCCCAGCACTCATCTCCGATGCCCGCCGGATCGTGCCCGATGACCGCCACATCTGGTGCACTGCATCCGAAACATTCGACTCCAGTATCGTGCAGCGGCGAGGTCTCCTGCTCGGCGGTGCGTATTCCCCGCATTTCCTGCGCGACTCAACCGCGATGTCCTGGGACATCCCGTGGGCCGTTCGGCTTCGGCATTGTCGCGTCGTGGTGTGCGACCAAGCCGCGCACGAGCCGCTGGCCGCCTGGTTGCCGCTCATGGAAAGCGTCGCCGGGGCGGGCGAGTCCCTGCTCGTCGTTACGGAGGCCATTGGCTCCGAACTCCTCCAAACTTTCGTCGTCAATGCATTCAAGGGCACTCTCCCCGTGTGCGCTGTGCATCCGCTTCGAGAGCAGCAGGGCAGCCCAACCACCGGCACGCGATTCGCCACCCCGCCGACCGCCGCCGATCAGCTTCTGCGCATCGACGAAGTCTGGGTCCGCCGCACCGCCACTGCCTGTTTTCCGAACGCCGATAATCCCTTATCGTCTGCCGCTGCTCTCCAAAACTTCGCCATCATCGAAACCGGTGGAGAGAATCACGAGGACCAGTACGAGCGCCTTCGCTTTCTGTTGCGGGAACTACAGCGGGAAGCGACCTGAGGTTCAGGACAGGTCAACGACTTTTTGAGTAGAGCCAGAGATTCACGCGGCTTTGCGTGGAAAACTTTCTCATCCAGCGGCGCAAGTCCTCGATCTTGTTCGCCGCAGTTCTAGCTAGTGAGCAATGCACCTACAGCTCGGGATCGGGTTTGGCCGTGTGCTAAGATAACCTCTTCATGACGCGCCCAGACTCGCGTTCCGCATCACCCACGTCCCCGCCCGAGAAGCCGGGAATCCTCGCGCGCATGGCGCTTGCGATGACGGACTGGACCGAGCGCTGGGTGCCCGATGCCTTCGTCTTCGCGCTCGTCGCGACACTGATCGTGGTCGTGGCCAGCGTCGTCTTCACGCCGTCGAGCGTGCCGCAAGTCATCGATGCCTGGGGGAAAGGCTTCTGGGAGCTAATTCCGTTCACGCTGCAGATGGCGCTCATCATCATCACCGGGCACGTGCTGGCGACCTCGCAGCCGGTGGGACGAATCATTCGCCGGGTGGCGGCGTGGCCGACGACGCCGCGCAACGCCGTCGCACTCGTGGCGTTCTTCGCCATGACGAGCTCGTGGTTCAACTGGGGCTTCAGCCTCATCTTCAGCGCCGTGCTCGCGAAAGAAGTCGCGCGTCGCGTTGAGGGCGTGGACTATCGAGCGCTCGCTGCCGCCAGCTTCCTTGGCCTCGGCAGCGTCTGGGCGCAGGGGTTAAGCGGATCGGCGGCGCTCCAAATGGCCACCCCCGGAGCGTTGCAGCCGCAGATTCGAGACATCGTGGCCAACAACGGCATGATCGCCGGCGGAATGATCCCGTTTAGTCACACGATTTTCCTCTGGCAAAGCTTCGCGTCCGTGATCGTCGAGATCGCCGTGGTCACGCTCGTGATGTGGCTGGTCACGCCGCCGGCCGGGCGAGGAAAAACGGCGCGCGATCTCGGCATCGTGCTGGGCAAGGCAGAGATCGAACCGCCGGCGCAAATTGCCAAACCGACTCCGGGCCAGTGGCTTGAACATTCCCCGATCCTTAATTGGCTGATCGTCCTCATCGGCGGCACATATCTGGTTCGCTACTTCATTCAGGCCGGCGAGCCGCTGAACGCGATCAACCTCAACATCGTCAACCTCACCTTCCTGCTTCTCGGTTTTCTGCTGCACAAAACTCCCGCGCGCCTCATGCACGCCGTGCAGAGCGCGACGCCGGCCGTCTGGGGTGTCATCCTCCAGTTTCCATTCTATGCGGGCATCGCGGGCATCATTACCTCCACCGCTTTGAGTCAGCAGATCGCACACGCCTTCGTCGGCATCTCCAATGCGAAGACTTTCCCAGCTATCGTCGCGATCTACTCCGCCGTGCTCGGAGTGTTCGTGCCGTCAGGCGGATCGAAATGGGTCGTCGAAGCTCCCTATGTCATGGCCGCCGCGCACGAGCTCAAAGTTCACTTGGGCTGGGTCGTGGCGTCCTACGACCTGGGCGAAGCGCTCGCCAATCTCGTGCAACCCTTCTGGATGCTGCCGATCCTCGGCCTCTTCCAGCTCCGCGCGCGCGACGTCATGGGTTACACGTTCGTCGTCTTTCTCGTGCTCGTCCCCGTGGTGCTGCTGCTCGTCACGATCCTCGGGGCGACGCTCTCCTATCCACTGTAAATGTAGCGGCTCTGTCGAGGCGCCGGGAGGCTGCTTGGCAAGACCCGAGCATCTCCTTTAATAGCCCGCTGCTTATTGGCCGATGCTTCGTGGGCAATTGCGGAGGTATCCCTCCCCGCAGGGGGAACCAAATGGCCGGGGGTGCACGATGTTTCGTTAGGCGATCGAGGGGAAGACCGGCTCGGCCGGTTGAATACAGCACCGAGATTGAACGACTAAACACATTGATATGATCAAATTCACCACATTACTCTTAAGCTGTACGCTGGCGCTGGCTGGAGCCGCGATAGCGCAACAGCCCGACGCCGAGGAGTCACCCGCGAAGAAGCAGGCTCCCGGAAAAGGGCGCGGCAAGGCGGCCGAAGCGAACGCTGCAAAACCGGGCGTAAACGCAGCAAAGCCTCAGCGTGGCGCTGCGACCATCCCTGATAGGGAGAACACTCCGATGAACCCCGATCCTCAGGGAGTGACAAAAACAAGAACGAAAAGTAATCAAACAAACGAACGAGCGAAAAAGGACGATGCACCGGCGAACATACCGGCGTCTGCCCCGAACTCGCCAGGAGCACCTAGGGCTGGGAGATCTACAGCCACAGGCGCGAACACGGCCGAGACACCGGCGGCCTCATCGAGCGCCTCAGCTCCTGCGAAGGGCCAGGCGCAGCAGCGCGGCAGAGGTATGA
>JACCXA010000071.1 GCA_013697365.1 Chthoniobacterales bacterium | reverse complement strand
AATTTGGTACCCCCACGCCGAACGTTTTCTCCATGCTGACTACGAGCTCAAGGGCATCGATCGAATCCAGCCCCAGGCCTCCCGGCCCAAACAACGGCAGCTCATCGCCGATTTGATCAGCTGTCGTCTGTAGCATCAGATTTTTCACCAGCATCTCTTTGATGCGGGTGCGGAGATCGGTTTCGGGCATGAAGGGTAGGCTCGAGACTGGTCAAAGACCGACACGAGAGCCGCGAAGTTGCGGCAACGTCCGGGGGACGTCAACCCGGGGCGAAAAGGCGCCGAAGAGTATCAAACCCGCTCGGCAGCGGGGCCAGGTTCGACGGTCCGGCTTTGCTCGGGCCGCACGGCGCTTTCGCTGGCGGCGTTTTCAATCCGCGGAACCGCGGCAGAAACAGGGCGCACCTCCGTCTTGGGCGCGGTACCGGCCGAATGCAGCTCGTCGCTGAATTCGTCCTTGGCTTTTTGGAACTCCTTGATCGCCTGGCCCATGCCCCGCGCCAGCTCAGGCAATTTCTTTGCACCGAAAAGCACCAGGACAATTATGAGAAGGAGGATGAGTTCCTGACCACCCACGTTCATGAAAGCGAGATACGTCAACATCTTGGAGGCAAGATGAGCCTGCGGCGCCCAGTTGCAAGGCAATTAACGGAAGAAGGCGAGTTGGCCGCTCGCAGTGCAAGTAACTTTAAGGTCGTGGAAAGGCGTACGAGACGCGGAGGCGTCAAGCGCGGATTGGAAGCGCCAGGGAAACTGGTGCGAGCGTCCCTGCCCTTGCGGCCTCGGCGACTTTGCGCGTTACGGCAGGTAAAGCGCCCGTCGCACCGGCACGGTTAGCGTTCCGGTAACGCGCATCGAATGATTCTTTTGTAGTCGCGCGATGGCGTCCTCCACGTTGGGCGTGAAATATCCATCGATCGGACCGCAATAATACCCTGTCCGGTGTAATGCCGTTTGCAGTGCGCCAACATATGCGGGGTCGCGAGCCAGGACCTTGCGCGATTTCGAATAGTAAAATAGGCGCCAGCTCTCGCGCGGCGCGAAGTCGGTATCGTTTAATGCGGGGGACTGATGCAGCAAGCCCCAGGAATCCCTTTGCGCCAGCGGGTCCCGGGATCGGAAGAGCGGCGCGCCATCCAGGGCGAAGGCCGAGGAAGCAGTTAGCCCCAAAGCAAGAGCAAGAACAAAGATTCGCGTCATAAGGATAGAGATATCGCAGCCGGCGAGTGAGAGCAACGCCATTGGTGTGTTCGTCGCTACAACCTGCTGGCAGGTGTGCACCGGCACGTTATCTTTCGCCCATGGCCATCGACCTTCAGGAAATAAGCGTAGAAGAATTGAAGTCGCGCGTGGGCGAGCTGCGGAGGTTTCTTTGACCTCGCCAGCCTGCAAACTCAGCTCGGCGAGCTCGAGACGCGAATGGCCGCGGCCGATTTCTGGTCTAATCGCGAGCGAGCGCAAGCGGACGTGGAAGAGGTCTCGCGCTTACGGTCGCTGATTAATCCGTTCCGCGAGCTGGAACGCGAGGCGGAAGATTTCGAGGCGCTGCAGGAACTGGCGGCAGAAGAAGTGGATGCGGCGCAACGCGGCAGCGCGGACGCGGAAATTGCGGCCGAGCACGTGCGTCTCTTGCGCAAGCTGGAAGAATTCGAGCTGCGCCAGTTTCTCTCCGGGCCTAACGACCGGTCGGCCGCATTTCTGACCATCCACTCCGGCGCGGGCGGGACCGAGTCGTGCGATTGGGCGGATATGCTTTTGCGCATGTATCAACGCTGGATTGAACGGCGCGGCTTCAGTTCGCAGACGATCGACATTCAAACGGGTGAGGAAGTCGGGATCAAGTCGGCGACATTCCTGGTCAGCGGCCTGCACGCCTATGGCTACCTGAGTACTGAACGCGGCGTGCACCGGCTGGTGCGGATTTCACCATTCGATTCGAACAAGCGACGCCACACGTCGTTTGCGAGTGTGGACGTGGTGCCGGAGATCGCGGACTCGGCGCCAATCGAAGTGAATCCAGTCGATCTCGAAATCGATACATATCGCGCCGGCGGCAAGGGCGGGCAGAACGTGAATAAAGTCGAGACGGCAGTGCGGATCGTGCACAAACCGAGCGGCATTGTCGTCGCCTGCCAGGCCGAGCGCAGCCAGGGCCGCAATCGCGAGCTGGCGATGAAGATGTTGAAGGCAAAGCTCTACGAGATCGAGCAGGACAGGAAACGCGCAGAGATTGATCGGCAGTATGGCGAGAAAGGGGACGTCGCGTGGGGAAGCCAGATCCGGTCGTATGT
>JACCXA010000068.1 GCA_013697365.1 Chthoniobacterales bacterium | reverse complement strand
GAAGTCAGCAGGTCCGAGCGAGTCTGATACGCTTTCTCAAGATCCGCGAAGGCCTGATCTTTCTGGCCGAGCCCGATCTCGACCCAGAGGATAGCCTCGCGGCTGGGGCGACCACTGGCGTCAAGTTCCTCCAGTTCGTGGAGGATCTTCTCGGCCTCGGCCCGCTGCCCGGCGATGCCGTGGATATACCCGACCCAGAAAGTGCCTTGGTCGGAGGGGATCTTGTCATACTCAGCGATTGCTTCGTCGTAGCGCCCGGTTGTGGCGTAGACCAAACCGAGCCAAAGGCGTGCTTCAATGAAGCCTGCATCCATCCGCAGCGTCTCGCGGAGTTGTTCGGCCGCCTCGTCGTAGCGGCGCGCGTAGTAAAGAAGCTTTCCTGTGTCGGTGTTGATGATGAGAGAGAGAGGATCGAGATCACGCGCCCGCTTGATTTCGGCGAGAGCTTCATCCGCCCGGCCGAGGGCGATCAGATACTCGGCATACCAGTGGTGCGCCGTCGCGTAGTTAGGATCGAGCGCGATCGCCTGCTTGAATTCACTTTCCGCCGTGGCCCAATCCCAGTCGTAATTCATGGCTAACAAGCCGAGGGAGGCATGCGGCTCCGCCAGCTGCGGATCCAGTTCGATTGCCTTCCTGGCTGCTTCCCTCGCCTTCCCGTAGAGTTCGCTTCGTAAGGCGGCATTCCAGCAGGCGAGTTGGTAAGCATCGCTCAGCCCGGCGTAGGCGGGGGCGTAGTCGGGATCGATCGCCATCGCTTCTCGGAAATACTCGGCGGCTTTGTCGTAGCCCTCCGGGATGCGTTTGTTCCAGAAGTAGCGTCCCTTCAGGTACGCCTGATGTGCCGCTACATTGACGGTGAGCCTCGCCTTCAGCGCGCGCGTTTCAGCACCAGTCAAAGTCGCTTCCAAGGCCGTAGCGACACGCTGCGCGACATCGGTCTCCACTTGGAACATGTCTCCTATTTTCCGATCGTAGGTTTCGGCCCAAAGGTGGGTACCGCTCTGCGCGTTGATTAGCTGGACGGTAACGCGAACGGAATCGCCGGAGCGCTGGACGCTCCCCTCCAGAACGTTGGCGACACCAAGTTGCTGCGCGATCGCGTGGATGTCGTCTGTCCCGCTTTTGAACCTTTGCGTCGACGCGCCCGAGATGACTTTCAAGGCCGCGACTTTGGAGAGGCGGGTGAGGATTTCATCTTTCACGCCTTCCGCGAACCAGGCGTTCTCCGGATCGCCACTGAGATTCGCGAAAGGCAGAACCGCGATGTTCTTCTCTGGCGGGGCTACGTGATCGGCTCCGGTGCGCGTCTTCGGACTGCGCCACCACATCACAGCGGTAAGCGCCACAACGACAAGCGCAACGGCCGCTGCACTGGAGCGGGCCCAGCTTCGGGCCGGCGGCGCGACGTTTTGTGAGCTTCCAGTTTGCTTGAGGGCAGCCGGTAAACCGGAAGCTTGTGCTACCTCCAGGGGTGCAGTCTCCGGTTCCTCCTCACCGGCAGCGGGCTCCGTGGCAGTTTTTACCTCGGCCACGAACCGGTAACCACGGGCGGGCACCGTCTCGATGAACCGATGGGAACCCGGTGTGTCGCCCAGCACGCGCCGCAAGGTCGAGATGTGCTGGGCCAGATTGTTCTCTTCTACAACTGTGTCAGGCCAGACCACGGCCATGAGCCGGTCCTTCTCCAGCAGCGTGCCGCGATGTTCGACCAGGACGTGGAGAGTATCGAAAACGCGCGGGGTCAGCGGCACCAGCTCTCCATCGCGCCGCAATAACACCTTGCTGGCCGGGTCGAGACGGAAGTCGCCGAACTCATATGCACTCGTCGACGCCTTGATCATCAATTCAGAAGATTCACGAAAAATTCAGGGCAGTCCTAAAGACGTTTTCACCCCTGCGGAGTAAACATGCGCTGCAAATTGACGCATTTCACCCGCCGCTCCACCAAACAGACAGCAGGAAAAGAATCGAAACAAAAGCAGAAAGATCACCGACGCACAGGCAGGAGAAACCCAGAACAGGCTTTATGACATCCGAAATCATCCCGCTCCGTTGGTTTCCTACCGCGCCTATGCGGAGCGTCCTCCGGGAGACGATCAAACGAGTGACGGCGGTGCTCTGCGTCACGGCTCTGGCGCCGCCGCAGCGGGCCGCTCGGTCCGAGCCGCGGCCCAATAATA
>JACCXA010000050.1 GCA_013697365.1 Chthoniobacterales bacterium | reverse complement strand
TTGGCGATCCGGATGTGGCGCCGCGCGGCCGCAATCGAAACAAGCAACATCAAGCGCGCGCTGTCCGATCCTTCACCGGCGGAGCTTTTGAAGATCTGACACATGTCGTCGCTCACGCGCTCCACCTTCGGAAAGTAAGCATCGCCATGCAGCAGGCAGGTGCGCGTCTCCAGCCAGTTATCCATGAAGGCCTGCTGGATCTGGGCGACCGCCGGACCCTGGACGCGGTAATGGGTGTCACGCCACAGACCGTGCGTTCGGCCATCCCCTTTCCAGTCGTCGGCAATGCCAGTGCCGCCAATGTAGCCCGTCTGCCCGTCAATCACGAGCAGCTTGCGATGAGTGCGAAAGTTCATGATCAGGTTCATGAAGCGGAAAACCTCCAGCTCCACCGGCGAGCGCCGAATGAGATTCATGGCACGGCCGTGCACGTTATCGCAGCCGAGTGCGTCCTGAAGGAAGTGCACTTTCACGCCGGCGCGGGCGCGCTCCACCAAGGCGGCAGCAAAAAGGTCGGTGATCTCACCTTCTCGCCAGAGAAAATTTTCGAACGTGATCGTGCGTTCCGCGGAGCGGATCGCGCGCAGCAATTCTGGGAAAATCTCGTCACCGTTCTCGAAAGTAGTGACCTTGTTTCCTTTTAATAAAGGGGGGCCCAGGAGCTGCCCCATGGTCCGGACAAATTCGTCGTCGCCCGCGCTGTAGTCCGCCTGGATGCGATGACCGACTTTCTTCTCCGAGGGAAAGAAGTTTCGCGCCACGAATAAAGTCGTGACGCCGCCGACCGCGGCTGCACCGAGCAGTTTCGGCCATTGGAGCGAATCTTTGCGGCGAGACAAAAGCTTCACGCAACTCATTCGCAGCCGCGACAACCTTCGACCCTCTGCCTGTGAACGAAAGGCGGTTCCTTTGCGGTAGCGAAGATCTGAAGCGCGGCGTAATGAAGGCGCCGTGACAGGCCAACCGCGGAACTTCCATTTTCTTGGCATTTGCGGGACGGCCATGGGGTCGGTCGCCGCCGCCTTGCGCGAGCGCGGCTTCACCGTCACCGGCTCGGACGAGAACACCTTTCCGCCCATGTCGACGTTCCTCGAGAGCCGCGGCGTGAAACTCAATTCTGGATTTCGCGCCGAGAACATCCCTGCGGATGCGGATGTGGTGGTGGTCGGCAACGCAATGAAGCGCGGCAATCCGGAAGTGGAGGCGGTCTTAAACCGCAAGCTTTATTACCTCTCGATGCCACAGGTCTTGCAGCATTTTTTTATGCGCAATCGCCACAACCTGGTCGTGACCGGGACCCATGGGAAAACGACTACGACCGCGCTCTTGACCTGGATCATGACCGTCGCCGGCTTCGAGCCGAGCTACATGATTGGCGGCATTCCGAAGAATTTCGAGCAAGGCGCGCTTTTCAACGACTTGAAATTTTTCGTGATCGAGGGCGACGAATACGACACCGCCTTCTTCGATAAGCGTTCCAAGTTCGTGCATTACCTTCCGGAGCTGCTGATCGTCAATAATATCGAGTTCGATCACGCCGATATTTTTCGCGATCTCGACCAAATCAAGACCAGCTTCCGCCACCTGCTTCGGATCGTGCCGCAGAATGGGATGGTGCTGTTGAATGGCGACGATCCGAACTGCGTGGAGGTCGCGGATGAGTCGTTCGCTCCGATGGTGGAGGTCGGATTTTCCGAGAACTGCGCGCAGCAAATTCGCGATGTGACTTATTCCTCTGCAGGTTCGTGCTTTACCCTCGGCGCGGAGATCTTTGAGGTGCCGTTGATCGGGGAGTTTAATGTGCGCAACGCCGCCATGGCGGTGACGGCGGCGCGCTTTTACGGTGCCGCGACGGGGAAGATTCGGGAGGCGCTGACCAGCTTTGAGGGCATTGCTCGCCGGCAGGAAGTGCGGGGTGAAGCGGGTGGCGTGAAGGTGATTGATGATTTCGGTCATCATCCCACCGCGATCAGGCAAACGCTGACGGCGCTGCGGCATCGCTACGTGGGGCACCGGCTTTGGGCGATCTTCGAGCCGCGTTCGAATACGACGCGGCGAGCAATCTTCCAGCAGCAGCTGCCGGCTGCATTAAGCCTTGCGGACGGCGTCTTCATATCGCAGGTGGCGCGGCTGGAGCAGATCGCAGAAGGCGAGCGGTTGAATCCGGAAGCCGTGGTGCAGGCGATTGCCGATTCCGGCCGGCCGGCATTCTATGAGCTGGACGTGGCGCATATCGTGGACCGAATCGTGCCGCTGTTGAAGCCCGATGATGTAGTCGTGGTGTTCAGCAATGGCGGCTTCGACGGCATCCACGAGAAGATTCTCGCGCGGCTGCGGGCCCTCCCGGTGTAAGGGCGGTCTACAACCGCCGAAGCTCACGGCTCTGCCGCGGATGTGTGATCGTGAACAATGCGCCAACCTGCGGCAGTCCGGCGGAAGATGAGGCTGAATCGTCCGTGTGGCTTGTCCGTCTTGCGCTCCAACCTCCACCGGCCCACCACGAGTGCCGCGTCAGCGCTCAGCGCCGTGATTTTCACGTCGGAAAACGAGAGCACGCCCATCTTCTCGCGGGTGTCGTATTTCCAGGCGTAGCGATCTCGAACAGTTCGCCAGCCGTAGGTGCCCGAATCTTCGACGCCGATTTCTC
This sequence comes from Chthoniobacterales bacterium, assembly GCA_013697365.1. Taxonomy (GTDB): domain Bacteria; phylum Verrucomicrobiota; class Verrucomicrobiia; order Chthoniobacterales; family UBA10450; genus JACCTI01. Next base: position 5,002 of record JACCXA010000050.1, on the reverse strand, counting down.
GATCGCGGCATGCACCGACTGCATGCGCCGGCAGGAGCATGGCGAAGACACGTAGAATTGAAAGCGGTGCACGATGATCATCATCCGTCGGAGCAGCACCTGAGTAGCTGCGGCGGTCCCGGGTCGGCGCGTACCTTTCATGGGCGGAAACGGATATAGCCGTTGAGAGTTTGACCTGATACATCTCTGTGTTTCCGCGGTAAAAGTGAAGTGTCTGAACCAATATCCTGTCTCGCTCGCATGCAGTTGACCCAATATGGCTACCCTTCTACATAACCGGGTGTCTCGCCCCTCGTCCTTCGCGGTTTTGCTCTTTGCCTTCGCCAGCCTCGCTGGTGCACAGGTCCCGGATGTGAATCGAATCGCAGCCAACGCTGCGCCGGATGTAACCGTGACGCCCGTCGCGCCGCCGGGAGCGCCTCAGATGGTGACATTGCAGTATCCGAATAGTGACGTGGCGGATGTTCTGCGCCTTTACGAAACGCTCACGGGCAAGAAGCTGATCATGGACAATTTCGTCCAGGGGAAGGTGAACATCTTCATTGCCAAGCCCATCCCGCGGGAAGAGGCGATCAAGATCATCGAGATCAATTTGCTTCTGAACGGCTACTCGCTCGTTCCGGCGACAGACGACATCGTGAAGGTGATTGGGACTGGAAAAAATCCCCGCACGGCCGGCGTGCCGATTATTTCGGATGAAGCGCTCATCCCATCGGGCGATCACGTCATTAGCTTTCTCTTCAAACTGCGCTTCGCAGATCCGACAGAGTTGCAGCAGGTCCTGGGGCAATATCTTTCGCCGCCGCAGCCTTACACCTCGTTCCTCGCGCTCCCGAAATCATCGAGCATTATCGTAACGGAGAACTCCAGCGTGATTCGGAGCTTGGTCAACATCATCAACCAGGTCGACATCCCGCCGGCCGAGGTCGTGAGCGAGTTCATCAAGCTGGAGCGCGCGGATGCGAGCAAAGTCGTCGACCTGTTAAGGGAAGTTTTTGAAAAAGGGGCGCAGCCCGGCACTCCAGGTCTGCCAGTGCCGGGAGGAGGCGCGCGGAACGTCAGGACGCCTGCGGGCGCGCCGGCTCCAGCGCAGCCGGGCGCTCAATTCGAGGGCGATCTAGCAGGGTTCACTGCGCTTTCGGAGGATTCGGTGGTCGTTGGGAAGATCAAAATGGCTGCCGACGTGCGCACGAATCGCATCCACGTCATTACCAGACCGGTAAACATGCCGTTCGTCCGCCGATTGATCTCGGAGTTTGATGCGAATGTTGATTTCGCGAAGCCGGTCGCCCGGCCGCTGCGCTACATCTCCGCGGCCGATGTCCTCCCGGTCATTGTGCAAGCCTTGACTGAGCCCGGTGCAAACCAGCAAGCCGGTGCCGATCCGGGTGCGAATCCAAATCAAAATCCGCAGCTGCAAAACCAGCAGCGCAGGAGCACGAGCGCGAGTGCTTCCACAACAAGTGACTTCGGATCAGGTGGCGGGGGCAATGGTGGTCAAAGCTTCTCAGAAGAACTTTCCACGCAGGCCGTCGATACCACGCCCAAAGCAGTCACGATCGGAAACGCGAAGATCATCGCAGACCAGCGTGCAAACACGATCATCATTCTCGGAAATCGTGAGGTTGTAGTGAAGGTGCAGAAGCTTTTGAACGAGATGGATGTCAGTGCGCCGCAGGTCAAACTCAGCACCGTGATCGGGAGTCTGACGCTGAACAACACGGAGGAGTTTGGGGTCGATTATTTCCAGCGCACGTTTCAACGAAGCGACGATGGCGGCGCGATTGGCGGTGTGTCGCGCAATACAGGTGCGCCCCTGCTCCATGCCGACGCTCTGCGAGCCTTTAGTGGATTAGCCGCGGCAGCGGCCACGGGCGGAACGAACGTCTTCCTTTCCACGGGATTTAATCTCAACGTGATTGTGCGGGCGCTCGATTCGAGCGGCCGGTTCCGAACCATCTCCCGGCCGACCGTTTTCACGAGCAATAACAAAAAGGCCATCATCGCTTCCGGAACGGAAATACCTGTACCCGTAAGCACCATCTCCACCAACAACGGCGGCGGGCTCATCGGCGGCGGCCTGGCGCAGCAATCGAATATCCAGTTCAAGAAAGTCGCGCTGCAACTTGAAGTGGTTCCGCTGATCAACTCGGAGAAGGAGGTCAGCCTCGATATCCTGCAGAAGCTCGATGAAGTGGCGGATCGAATTCAGATCGACAACAATTTCATTCCGACCATCGCGACTCGCTACATCAAAACAACGGTGTCGGCGCCAAACTGTTCTACCATCCTGCTGGGCGGATTGGTGACAGATCGGAAGAACCGCTCGCAGACCGGCATACCAATTTTGAGCCGCATCCCGGTGGTGGGGGGTCTCTTTCGGCAGACACAGAGAAGCAAAACGCGGGAAGAACTTATCATCCTGATGCGCCCGGAGGTGAGCCTAACGAAACTGGATCTCCAGCGGCTCCGGCGGAAAGTCAGCGACAAAACGCATTTCGAGGCAGAGCTGGATCAGGACGATTGCCCGGATTGCCCGAAGACGTACGACGCCAAGGACCTGCCGTCGCCTGATCTTCCGCCAATCGACTACAAATGAATCCAACGATCGGGAAATCACTTATCGATCTGTTGATCGCGGCGGGCGTTCCTACGCGAGAAGAAGCGGCTCAGCTTTCCTCGAACCTGAACGGCGGATCGTGGACCGCGCAGGTTCTCGATTCAGGGAAGGTGGACGAGAATCGTTTCCTGGCGGCAGTGGGAGATTTTTTTCATGTGCCCGTCCTGGCGATTGACGCCAAACGCATCGATCGACAAACGCTGTCGCTCCTGCCCAGCCGCTTCGTTTTCCAGCATCACATTCTGCCGATCGAGGTGAAGGAGAACGCGGTCGTGCTCGCGACTTACGACCTGTTTAACTCCGTGGGGCGGCAACTTGCTTCGCAGCTCTTGAAACGGCCGGCGGAATGGGCGCTCGTGCCGCGGGCGCAAATTCTCCGAACCATGAAAACGCTCTATGGCGTGGGGGCGGAAACGTTCGACGAAATCCTGAAAACGAATCGCTCCTTTGAAGCGGACCAGGACGTCGAGTCGAGCACCGATCTGAATGCGGACGACCCGGAAGCTTCTGTCGTGAAGTTCGTGAATCAAATCATTCGTGAAGCGATCGTGGAACGCGCGACTGATATTCACGTTGAGCCACTCGAAAACGATCTGCGTATTCGTTATCGCATCGATGGCATCCTGCACGAAGTCGCGGTCCCGCCGCAGTTGCGCTTGCTGCAATCGGCGATCATTTCACGGCTCAAGGTGATGGCGCACATGGACATCGCCGAGCGTCGTCTCCCGCAAGACGGGCGCATCAATCTGCAGGCGAAATCGCAGAACATCGACGTGCGCGTTTCCACCATTCCGACCGTGAACGGAGAATCGATCAGTCTCCGTTTGCTGAGCCGCGACCAGGAGCACGAGCAATTTGGCTTCGAGCGCCTGGATCTCAGTGCGGATCATTCCCGCACAGTGCAGGCTCTTTTGACGCAGCCCAATGGGATCGTGCTCGTGACTGGCCCGACTGGGTCGGGCAAGTCGACTTCGCTTTACTGCTTTTTGAGCAGCATCAATTCGGTGCAGCGGCGCATCATTACGATTGAAGAGCCGGTGGAGTATCGCTTACCCGGCGTCTCACAGATCGATGTAAAACCGGAGATCGACCTCACCTTCGCGAAGGGGCTGCGTCACATTCTCCGCCAGGATCCCAACGTGATCATGGTCGGAGAAATTCGAGACTTCGAGACCGCGGAGATCGCGATTCGGGCCGCGATGACGGGACACCTCGTCTTCAGCACGCTGCACACAAACGACGCCGTCGGTGGCATCACGCGTCTGCTCGATATGGGCGTGGAGCAGTTCCTTCTCGCCTCGACGGTGCGTGCCTTTCTCGCCCAGCGGCTCGTCCGGACGATCTGCCTGGACTGCAAGGCGCCCGCAGGTTACCCGGTCGAATACTTGAAGGAGATCGACGCGATCGTCTCGCCGGATGTGAAATACTATCGCGGCGAGGGGTGCGAAAATTGCCGCCAGACAGGCTACCGCGGACGGACGGCGATCTACGAGATCTGCGTTGTGACCGAAGCGTTGCGTCGCTTGATCATTCAGAAGGCAACGGGCTCGGAGTTGAAGCAGCGCGCGATCCAGGATGGGATGGTCACGCTGCGCCAGGATGGCTGGCGGCGCGTGGCCGCTGGAATTACGACGGTGGAAGAAGTGGTGCGCGTGACCCAGAACGACGAGGTGATGTCGGAGACTTCGCTCGTGAGCGCGCCGGCCACGGGAGCGGAAGAAGCGGTCGCCCTAGCGGAGGGCCCAGTTGCGATGCTCGAAGGTCCGGTCTCGGTAGTTTAAGACGGCGGCGCGGCTTGCTCAGTTCCCGCGCAACCTCGTTATCGCGTCGGTGTAATCGTCCGTTCGGAAAATGGATGTCCCCGCGACAAGGACGTTCGCACCGCTCTGGATGCAGAGCCTGGCTGTCTCTGTGTTGATCCCGCCATCGACTTCGACGTCGAGTGCGCGGCCGTGTGCTTGTTGCCAGGATCGAGCCGCGTGCACTTTCTCCATCATGTCGGGTCGGAAGGCCTGCCCGCCAAAGCCTGGGTGCACAGTCATGACAAGCAGCAGGTCGATGCACGGGAGATGTTGCTCCACGGACGAAAATGGCGTGGACGGATTGAGCGAGAGGCCGGCCCGGCAACCGGCTGCACGAACGGCACCGAGCGTCCCGGCTACTTCGTGCCCGGCGTCTGGCTCGACATGAACTGTGATTGTATTTGCGCCCGCCTCCACAAAGCGTGGGACATAATGATCCGGATGCTGAATCATCAGATGCACATCCAAAGGGAGCTTTGTCTGCTTCCGGACTGCCGCCACGAAGGCGGGGCCAAAGGAGATGTTGTCCACGAAGTGGCCGTCCATGATGTCGAGGTGCAGCCAGTTGGCGCCGGCTGCT
>JACCXA010000049.1 GCA_013697365.1 Chthoniobacterales bacterium | reverse complement strand
CTTTCACTCTCAAGGCGCTCCCAAAATTTACCTTCGACCTGAACTTCGATCCAGGTGCCCAGGGCGGCGACAGTGCCGGTGGCGTCTTGCCATAACCGGCACAGCGGCATTGCATTTGCTTTCTTTTGCCCGTTGCTTCCAGCCGTCTTTGGCGGGCTAGGACGCCGCATTTTTATCATGGATCTCTCGATTGTCGGCTCAGGATACGTCGGCCTTGTCACCGGGGCGTGCTTCGCGGATGTCGGACACCACGTCGTCTGCGTGGATAATGACCCGCGCAGAGTGGAAGCCCTGCAGGCCGGCAAAGTCCCCATCTACGAGCCCGGTCTGGAAGAAGTCATTAACCGCAACGTCGCGGCGCAGCGGCTTCGGTTCACAGGCAGCATCAAGGATGGCGTCGATAACTCACAAGTCGTCTTCATCGCCGTGCCCACGCCGCAGCAGGCGGATGGGCAGGTGGACCTCAGCTTCATCGAGAAAGTCGCGCGTGAAATCGCCAACGTGCTGACGGATTACCGCGTCATCGTCGACAAGAGCACCGTCCCGGTGAAGACCGGCGAGAAAGTGGCCGAATCGATCAAGCGCTATAATCGGCATGGCGCGAAGTTCGACGTCGTCAGCAATCCGGAATTCCTTCGGGAGGGCTGCGCGGTCGCTGACCTGATGCGTCCCGATCGGATCGTAATCGGCGCGCAGAGCGACAGGGCCATCGACCTCATGAAGAAGGTCTATGAGCCCTTCATGGCGCCGATTCTTGTCACCGACATCAATAGCGCGGAGCTGATCAAGCACGCGGCTAATTCCTTCCTGGCGCTCAAGATTTCCTACATCAATGCTGTCTCCGCGATCTGCGACGCAAGTGGAGCTGATGTCGAGAAAGTCGCGGACGGGATCGGGATGGATCGGCGCATCGGTCGCAATTTCCTGAACGCAGGCATCGGCTACGGCGGCTCCTGTTTTCCGAAAGACATCGCGGCGTTCATCAAGATCAGTGAGCAGCTCGGCGTTCCGTTCACGCTCTTGAAGGAAGTGCAGCGCATCAACGCGACGCAGAAGGATCGCTTTCTGGGCGGGATTCGCGAAGCGCTCTGGGTCCTCCGGGAAAAGAAGATCGCGGTCTGGGGTCTCACCTTTAAGCCGGACACCGATGATATCCGCTCTTCGGTCGCGATCGATCTGGTTGCGGACATGTTGCGCGAAGGCGCGCAGGTCAGCGCCTACGATCCGAAGGGGATGGAACGAGCGCGTGAGGTGAAGGAAATCGCCGGCGCGAATCTTGTGAACTCAGCCTTGGAAGCGGTCGAAGGGGCCGACGCGCTTATCGTAGCAACGGAATGGCCCGAGTTCGCCAATGTCGATCTCGCAGCGGTAAAGGAAAAGATGGCAACACCGATTGTCTTTGATGGCCGGAATCTGTTCGATCCGGAAACGATGGCTACGCTCGGTTTTGATTATCACTCGATCGGTCGCCATCGCGTTGCAGCGCGATAACGCCTTGTCTTGATCACGTAAAGATCCGCGCCGGCGATCGGTCGCGATTTGGCCTGGGCGGAATTAATCAGGAAATGAAGAAAGCGGGGCCCGAGACTCGTTCACCTGTCTTCGTGCGATCCTGATTCATCTACCCTCCCTTCGCCATGAGTGTGCAGCAGTCAGCGCGTGGGATCGCCTGGGCCGCGCTCTCCGAGTGGCAGCGCAGCCGACACTTTGCTGACGCCATCATCCAAAACCTTTTGGCCGCTCATCCCGTTGGCAGCTCAGATCGCGGATTCGCGATCGAACTTTTCTACGGTGTCCTGCGCAACCTGACGCTGCTCGATTTTTGGATCGGCCAACTCCGTGCCGGCTCCCTTGATCACGGATCGCGCGATTTGCTGCGCCTCGGTTTGTATCAGCTCCTTTGCTTGCGCACCGCAAGTCACGCCGCCGTCTTTGAAACAGTGGCCCTAAGCGGACGGCGGCAGCGGCCGCTGATCAACGCTGTCTTGCGGGCCGCTCTTCGTCGCTTCGACGAACTGCAAACGGCGACCGAGACACAGCCGCTCGCGACGCGTTTCTCCCACCCGGACTTTCTCATTCAACGATGGAGCGAATTGTACGGCCCTGAAGCGGCGGAACAACTCTGCGCCTGGAACAACCAACCAGCTCCCGTCTATGCGCGAATCAATCAGCTGCGCACGACACGCGCCGAGTTCCTGGCGGGTCATCCCACCGCCCACCCACTGCCCGAAAAGCCGGACTTCGTTCGGCTGGAGCGCCCCCCCGTCGAAGCGCTCGCGCGTGGCGATTGCTACGTTCAGGATCCAAGCACGGTCCTGGCCTGCCAACTCCTCGACCCTCAACCGGACGAAACGGTGCTAGACGCCTGCGCCGCCCCGGGCGGCAAAAGCGGCTATCTCGCGGAGCTAATGCGCAATCGAGGAAATCTTATTGCGTGCGACCGCGATCCTTCGCGTCTGGAAACGCTGCAGCACAATCTGCAGCGCCTTGATGCGACGTGCGCCACGACGATCCGGCAGGACTGGGCTGCCAATGAACCCTTTTTCGAACTTCACCTCGGCGCATTCGATCGCATCCTCCTCGACGCGCCCTGCACTAACACCGGCGTGATGCGCCGTCGTGTCGACCTCAGATGGCGTCTCCGCCCGGACGACTTTGCGCGAATGCCAATCGAGCAGCTCGCCATCCTTCGTCGTCTTGCCCCGCTTTTGAAAGCAGGCGGAGTGCTGGTCTACAGCACCTGCAGCATCGAGCCGGAAGAGAACCAGGCTGTCGTGAAGCGTGCCCTCAAAGAGTTTCCCTTCCTGACGCTGATAGAAGAAAAGTCTGTGCTTCCGTTTCGCGATCACTTCGACGGCGCCTTTGCCGCGAAGCTGATACGGACCTCATAACGCGCGAGGCGACGCATTGCCTGGGGTGGTTCACTGACCTTCCTGCGTTTGCCGGCGAATAAATTCGTCGGCTAACGAACGGTAGGCGCGTGCTCCGCTGCCGTTCGGCGCGTATTCGAAAATCGATTTGCCGAAGCTGGGTGCCTCACTCAACCGCACTGTCCGCGGAATCATGGTCTCGTAGACGCGCTCCGCGAAATGTTCGCGCACGTCAGCCACCACTTGTGCGCTGAGATTGGTCCGGCCGTCGTACATGGTCATGATGATTCCCGTGAGCTCGAGGCGATCGTTTGCGCCAGAGTTCCGGATCTGCTCGATCACTCGCACGATCTTGACCAGTCCCTCCAAGGCAAAGAACTCGCACTGGATCGGCGTGAGCAGTTCGTCCGCGGCCGCGAGCGCGTTCGTCATCAAAATGCCTAACGAGGGCGGACAATCGAGGAGGATGAAGTCGAAGGTTTCGTCGTCCCGGAAGGGACGGAGTGTGTCGTGCAGACGCGTGAGGTGGTTGTCCATTCGCGCGATCTCGATTTCAGCGCCGACGAGATCGAGATCGGCGGGAATGAGGAACATCCCTTCAAGCCGGGTGGGCAATACCTTCTCCCGAATGCCCGCTTCTCCTAGAAGCGGACCGTAGAGGCTTTCGGCTTCCAATTCCTGTAAGCCGAAAGAGCTGGTGGCGTTGCCCTGCGGATCGAGGTCGATGAGCAGGATGCGAAAGTCTCTTTGCGCGAGTGCACAGCCGAGATTCACCGCGGTTGTGGTCTTGCCGACGCCGCCTTTTTGGTTTGCGATCGCGATGATCTTCACGGGAGGAAGCGGATTTCGGCCACAGATGAAGACGGATGAAACACAGATAAAAATCCAAGGGCAAGTTCGCCATTCCTACCTCTTCATCTGTGGCAATCTGTGTTTCTCATCTGTGCCCCAATTCTTCTGGGTCAACCTGGAACGATCAAGGTGCGCAGCTCGAAGGTGCGGCGTCCATCCGCTTCCTGCCAGCAGAGGTGATCCGGATCTGGCAGCATTTCGGTGACTTCCAGCTCAGTCGTCTTGGCCAGCCAACGGTAGAATATTTCCAACGAAAGGTAGCTTTCGAGATCGATGTAAACCGGTTTCGTGTCCTTATCGCGGCCTTCCGCTCCGCTGCGGCGAAGCGCCTGCACGGTGGGACGGATGTAGACATGCCGGGGCAATCCTTTAGCGGCGCGCAGTTGCTCCAGCGCGAGGACCAGACCGCGGGAAACCCCCGAGTACTTCCCGGCTGGAAGATCACCCAGCGTCACTGTCCAGGAGCGGCGTTGCACGATGACTTTTCCGCAGCGCAGCCGAGGCATGTGCGGCGCACGACCAAAGTGAAAAGGGTGGAAGCCAAGAGGAATCAGCCAGGCACGGGCAAAGGAGCCAAGGTGCTCGCGAGTCCCACGCTGCCGGACACAGACATCACCATTCGCTTCCTCGATGTAAACCTCCGCCTCACTGGGCGGGACGGTTTGAAATCGCGGATGACCGCGTTGTGGCGAGATAAATTTACTCAATCCTGGAAGCACGTCGAAATTTCGGACTGTGGTGTGCGCGGTAAAGTCCGCCGCGGCAAACCCAAAGTGAAAATTTGGCCGGCCCCCGGTCGTGCTGGCCAAAGCCCGGGAGAGCGACGGCACGTCCGGACAGCTCCAGTAAAAGCCGTGATGAAGCAGCGCGATCGGCGGGTGCAATTCGCTCAAAATCCAGCGGTAGCGCCCGGCCACGATCGCCTCTGCGGAGGCGGCATCGATCTGTAAATCGGCCGAGGGATAGGTGTATTCGTCAAACTTTGGATACTCGAAATTCTGGCGCACGACATGACAGTCGTGAGCGCTAAGTTCGTGCTCTTCTGTTTCCGGATATTCGCGCAACCGTTCCACAAACGCGTTCTTAACTTCCTGGAAAGCGACGGCGGCAAGGCCAACCAGACC
>JACCXA010000042.1 GCA_013697365.1 Chthoniobacterales bacterium | reverse complement strand
CACCTGCACAGTTCCGAAGCGCCGACTGAATTGCTGCTCTTCGGCGATCAAGGCGAGCGAGCGGATGGCGTCTCTATCACTTCTTTCCTGCTCGACCATTTCGTCTGGTGGTTTCCTGCACTTCTCCTCATCCTTCCCGGCCTGTTTTTCGCCTCGCGCAAGATTTTCCGCCCGCACGAATTCGAGTTCGCGGATGCCTTACCGCTCGCCTGGCTCGCAGCAGGCCTTGTCCCGATTCTAGTCTTTCCGGGACGTCAGGACTATCACTCGATCACTGTCTGGAGCGCGCTGGCGCTCTGCACCGCTTCGGCCTGGGATCGGACGCCTCGAATTCTGCGCCTGACTGGGCTGGGCCTGGTGGCGCTGGCTGGTTCGGTGCTGGCCGTTTCAGCGGCGACCATTCGTCCTCTTTCGGTTCCGCCATTCGCGATTGCGGATGCCGGTGGGATCAGAGCGATGCTGGTAATGATCGGCCTCGCCGTTGTGATCGCCGTCGTCGCCGCGGCCTACTTCGCCTGGCGGGAACGCGAATCCCTTGCCATGACAATTGCGATGCTGGGGATGGTGCCGGTGGGTTTGACCATGGCCGAGGGAGTGGCGCGCTGTGGCCCATCTTTCTCGCTTGCGCCCGTCGCGCAGTACCTGCGACCCCGGCTCGGCGAAGGGGGCGAAGTTTTGTATGAAGGCTCCTCATCCGCGGGGAGCAGCCTGCGCTTCTACCTTGAGCGCGATCCATTGCTCGTCGGCGATGGCCCGGAAGCCTCACTCAATCCAGACGCCGCCCTCGAACGAATGGCGACGCCACGCCCCGTCTTCCTGATTATACAAAAAGACCGGGTGCCCTTCTGGCAGGAACAGCTCACGGAACGCTTTCACCTTTACCACCAGGTCACCACCTCCGGCCGACACGTCGTTCTAAGCAACGCCCCCTGAGCCAGAGCACGATAAGAAGTTGAAAACCGCGCGGCTCCACCTACCGTTGCCGCTCACTTTCCGGGAAACTTAATTCTATGTCGCAGCATCGCAGTCTCAAAGGCGCCAGCACCATTACGGCGAAACGGAATGTCCTGAAGCGTTTTGAGCGCGTTGAGCTGCTGAAGAAGCGCGGCCTTTGGAAAGACGGCACGAAGGTGCTCGGTCTGCCGAAGACAAAACCGGAGGCGTAAAGGGACGTGATTAGTTAAAAGAGTTACAAAGTTACATCGTTTCCGCTCCACGATGTAACCCATTCAACCTTTTTAACATTTGCGCCTAAATCGTTATCTCGCCGCGGCAGGCGTTGGCTCGCGGCGGCATTGCGACGAGCTGATTGCGGGCGGGCGTGTCACCATTAACGGGCGCGTTTGTACCGACTTCAGCACGCAGCCCGCCCCGGGCGATCACGTCAAAGTCGGGAGCAAAATGGTGCGGGCGCAGCATCAGCTCCACATTGTGTTGCATAAGCCAGCTGGGTTTGTCTCCACACGAAGCGATCCGAACGCGCGGGACACGATCTTCGATTTGTTGCCGCCAACCATGCCGCGGCTTTTCAATGTGGGCCGGCTCGATACACAGAGCGAAGGGTTGCTTGTCCTGACAAACGACGGGGACCTGGCCCAGCGACTCACCCATCCGCGCTACAAGGTCGAGAAGGAGTATGAGGTTACGCTCGATCGAGCGTGGGATGCGCCGACCGCAGCCAAGCTCATAAAGGGCGTGATGCTCGATGGTCAGCGCGCACGGCTGGAAAAGGTGTATGCGGTCAAGCCGATGCTGGTTCGCGTGATCCTGCGACAGGGTATCAACCGGCAAATCCGGCGGATGTTTTATGAAGTCGGCTATGAGGTAAAACGCCTCGTGCGGACCAGAATTGGGAAGTTGCGGCTGGGTGATTTACCACGCGCGCATTGGCGGCCGTTAACGAAAGCGGAGTTGCGCTCGCTGGAGCCGACGCCGGCGGCCTCAGCGAGAGAATTGTAGCCCAAGCGGCCGGGCCTCACTCCGCTTCGGCGCGCAGAATCTCGAGCGGCGGCGTACTCCCAACACCGCGGCTGGTGAGGAGTCCGATCAGAACCGTCAGCCCGCTTACGAAAACCGCGGTGAGCAACACGGGCCAAAGCGAAGGCGCGTAATCGAGTTTGAAAATAAAGCGCGCCAGCCCCCAGCTCGAAGCGAGCGCGAGCAAGATTCCCGTCCCGCTCGCCAGCATTCCCAGCATCAGATATTCGGCGCAAAGAATCTGATAAATCTGCGCCCGCGAAGCGCCGAGAGTTCGCAGGAGCACGCTTTCCTTGAGGCGCTGATAACGCCCACTCCAGATCGTGCTCGCCAGCACGATCAAGCCCGCGCCGACGGTGAAGAGCGACATGACGCGGATGACCAGCGCGACTTTGCTCAGGATCGAATCGACGGTCTGGATCACCGAGGTCAGGTCCAGCGCGGAGACGTTGGAGAATTTGGCGACCACCGCGCTCTGCAATCGCGCTGAGGCAGCCGCGTCCGGGACCCGACTCACGATGACGTTGAACCCCGGAGCGGATTCCAGCACACCGGCCGGGAAAACGACAAAGAAATTCGTTTGGAAACGCTTCCAATCGATGTCGCGCAGACTCGCGATCTTTGTCCTGATCGGAACGCCCTGAATATCGAAGACCAGCTCGTCACCGACCTTCGCTTCAAAATCGCGGGCGATTTCCTTGTCGAGCGAGATCGGCACGACGTCGCCCGGTTTGTAATCGACGCGCCCAATCCATTCCCCCGCGACCAGCTTTTCCGTGTCGGCCATAGTCTCGCGGTAGGTGCAGCGATACTCCCGTTGCAACTGCCACTCGGGGATCTTCCGCTTGGGGTCGGCCAGGATATCGGTCGTCTTGCGGCCCTTGATCTCCGCGAGACGCATTGTAACGATCGCTGCTTCCTGGATAACCGGGAGCTCGAAAGAACGGACCAGTTCCGCGACGCCTGCCGCCTGGTCCGACTGGATGTCGAAGAGAAAAATGTTCGGCTGATTCTCGGTGCCGATCGATTGGAACTGCGCCAGCAGGACTTCGCGCGAGAGATAAAGATTGAGGAGGAGAAATGTGCCGAGCCCGAGCGAGATCGTGAGGAGCAGAGTGCGGTTGGCCGGCCGGTAAAGATTCGCGAGGCCCTGACGCAAGGCGAAGCTCCAGTTTCGCGGGAAAAACTTTCGCACGAAAAGGATGAGCAGCGTGGCCATCCCAGCGAATATCGCCACCGCCACTCCGAGAACCGCGGCGAAGACAAGACCTCGCTGCCAGGTCTCGGATTGCGAAATGGCGAACGCTGTCACGCTCGCCGCCATGACGACGTAAACCAGCCCAACCAGGCCATCGAAACGACGCGGCCCCGATTCATCCGCCACCCCGGATCTCAGGATGAGGAGCGGCGATAAGCGGCGAAAACGCAGTAGTGCAGGGAGCGCGAAAAGGATGCAAATCGCGAAGCCGATCAGCATGCCGCGAAGGATCGGCTCCCAGGCGATGGCGGTAGAGATGGGCAACGCAATAAACGATTTCAAAATCGCGGGAAAGACGCGTTGCAGCGCGACGCCGAGCGCTGCCCCGGCGGTTGCACCTGCGAGCCCCATGGCGGCTGCTTGCAGCAGATAGACAATGACCGTGCTGCGAGCCGAAGCCCCCAGACAACGCAGAATCGCACCTGTCTTATGTTTCTGCTGGAGATGCGCCTGGATCGCGCTGGCCACGCCTACGGCCCCAAGCAGAAGCGAGATAAAGCCGACCAGGTTTAGGAAGCGGTAGAGGTTCTCCAGCGCTGCGCCGAGGTCTCGCTTCCGCTTTGCGACGGTATCGTATTCGAGTCCGAAACGTTGGATTTGCGGCGCGAGCGCTTCGGCTCGCTGCTCGGGGTCCACCCCGGGCGGGAACTTCACGTAGTTCCGGTAGTTCGCCACGCTGCCCGGTTTAAGCAGGCCTGTTTCTGCGAGATGTTGCAGTGGGATGTAAACGCGCGGCGCGAAGGAACCGGCGGCCGACGCTTCGCCCGGCATCTTCTTCAGCGCGCCAGCGACCGTTAATTCAGTCTCCCCGATCTTGATCCGGTCGCCCGTTTTCGCCCCGAATTGAATCAAGAGACTTTCTTCCACGATGGCGCCCGCGGTATGACGAAAGTCCTGAGCTGCCGCCGGTGGATCCGTTTCCATCGAGCCGTAAAACGGGAAGTCGCCACCCATGGCACGGAGGCTGACGAGACGCGTCCCGCCCGAGGCGGGAAAGAGCGCCATGGTCGCGAAGCGCGTTTCGCGCGCCTGCGGGCCGCCTAACGAGTGCAGAAATGTCTCCTCCTCCGGGCTGAAAGCGCGGGAAGATTCAACGATCAAATCGGCGCCGATGAGAGTGCGCGCCTGATCGTCGATCGCGTGCGCGAGGCTTTGTCGAAACGACCCGATGCTGACCAGCGCCGCGATCCCAAGTGTGATCGAGATCGAGAAAACAAGGAGACGACGCCGGCTGGAGCGACTGTCGCGCCAGGCCATTCGCAGGATGAAGAGATTCATCGTGCGCGCTCCCGGTTGCGGCGCGTCTTCCGAGCCCGGTTGGTGCGAAGGGGCGGGTTCATATCATTTCACCGCTTCGCATCCTGATGGTGCGCTCGGTTAGTCTGGCGACATCCGGATCATGCGTGACGAGGACAAGCGCCGTGCCCGCACTCCGATTGAGCTCGAACATAATCTCGATAATGCCACCGCTCGTCTCGGCATCGAGATTGCCAGTCGGTTCGTCGGCAAACAGAATCTTCGGGCGATTAATGAAAGCCCGGGCGAGCGCGACGCGCTGCTGTTCGCCGCCGGAAAGCTGAGCGGGAAAATGCGCCACCCGCTCGGCCAGGCCAACGCGCTGCAATAATTCCAGACCCGCCACACGAGCCGTCCGATCCCCGCGCAACTCCATCGGCACCGTCACATTTTCCAGCGCCGTGAGCGTGGGGATGAGTTGGAAGTTTTGGAAGACGAAGCCGACATGCGCATTGCGCGTTCGGGCCCGGGCATCTTCGTCCATATCGGCCAGCGGCTCCCCGTTCAGCAAGACCGAACCGGAAGTGGGTCGATCCAATCCCGCGCAAAGCCCGAGCAGCGTGCTCTTCCCGCTCCCGGAAGGGCCGAGTATTGCACAAGTGGAGCCTTGCGGGAGCGAGAACGAAATCTCCTTCAGCACCGTCAGCGCGCCCGCGCCGGTCTTGTAGGTCTTGCTGAGGCGCTGGACGTCGAGGATGGGGATAGCGGTCATTGACGGTGTGGGCGGGCGCGTCTTGCTTACGCGAACATGGTTCGCACCGCATGGGGAAATTGACGCTGCAAATGTTGCGCTTTGGCATGGCGGTTTTGTTGCTCGGCGCGGTGGCGTCCGGGCAAACGCCGGGGTCCGCAGGCTCGCCGAAAACAGTCGTTTTCCTTGGCGATAGTCTGGCCGCGGGTTATGGCGTGAAGAAGGCTGAAGCCTTTCCCGCCCTCGTCGCGGAAAAGATCCGCGCAGCGCAGCTGCCATACGAGGTGGAGAACGCCGGGGTGAGCGGCGACACCACGGCGGGCGGGCTGCGCCGGATCGATTGGTTGCTCCAGCGGAAGATCGACGTGCTCGTTGTCGAGCTGGGCGCGAACGATGGACTGCGCGGTTTGCCCGTGACGGCGACGAAAGCCAACCTTGAGGCAATCATCGAGAAAGCTAAGGCGAAAAACCCGGCGGTGAAGATCGTGATCGCGGGGATGCAGATGCCGCCAAATCTCGGCGCCGATTACGCGAACAGTTTTCAACGCGCGTTTGGTGAAGTCGCACAAGCGAACGACGCGATCATCATCCCATTCTTATTGGAAGGTGTGGGCGGGATCCGAGAGCTGAATCAGCCGGACCTGATTCATCCGACCGCGGCCGGTCATCGCCTCATCGCGGATGTGGTATGGAAGACTTTGGAGCCGGTGCTGCGAGAGAAGTGAACTCATGAAACTCGATGGCTGCACCGCCCTCATCACCGGCGCCTCGGCGGGGATCGGCCGGGAGTTTGCGCGGCAGCTTGCCGGGCGCGCCGGCTCACTTGTGCTGGTCGCGCGAAGGCGGGATCGGCTGGAGGAATTGCGCGCTGAGTTGGCCCGATCCAATCCGGACGTGAAGGTCCACATTTATACCTTCGACTTATCGCGCATGGACCAAATGGAAGAGCTTTGCGCAGCCGTCGAGCGCGATCGGATTCAACTCGATTTGTTGATCAACAACGCCGGTCTGGGCGACCGCGGCGACTTTGTCGGCGCTGAGCCGCAGCGCATCCTGGACATGCTGCTGGTGAACGTCGTCGCCTTGACTGCGCTGACGCGCCGCCTGTTGCCAGGCATGATCGCACGAAAGAAAGGCGCTGTTCTGAATGTGAGCTCCTGCGCATCGTTTCTGCCCATGGCAACGATGGCAGTCTATGCAGCTACCAAAGCGTATGTGACGAGTTTCTCAGAAGCCATCGGCGCGGAGTTACGCGGGACAGGAGTCCACGTCACCGCGCTTTGCCCCGGACCGGTGCACACGGAGTTTGCTTCGGTCGCAGCGCGGGGTGCGGACGAGGATCAGCAGATTGCACCAGGATTTACGCATGTACCGGTGGGAGACGTCGTGCGCGATGGAATACGAGGCCTCGAGGCCGCGCGACCAATTGTCATCCCCGGCTTCGTGATGAAGCTCGGGATGCTGCTGGTCCGCCTCACGCCGATGCCAGTCCTGCGACTGGCATCGCGTGTGGCGACCTGAGAGTTACTTGTACTTTACGGAGCAGCCGTAGGGCTTTGTGCTCGCGTTCGCGACGGGCTTTCCAGCCATCGAGTTCTCGAGCGCCACCTTCACGTAGTTCTCGGCACCCTCGATGTCAGCCGTGTTCGCCGTGGCTTTGCTATCGATCGCGCCCTGGTAAACGAGCTTCCCTTCCTTATTGATGATGAACATGTGCGGCGTGGTTTTGGCATCGTACATCTTTCCGACTTTGCCATCGTGATCGAGAAGGATTTTGGTGGAGTCCATCTTCCAATCCGTCATCGTCTTCGGCGCGGTCTCCGGAGTCACATGTCCCTGTTCACCCGGCGCCGATGAGTTGATCGAGAGCCACACAACATCCTTGCCGGTGTATTCCTTCTGCAGCTTTTGCATGTTGCCGCTGGTGTAGTGCTTCTTCACGAAAGGGCAGCCTTCGTTGAACCATTCGAGCACGACGAATTTGCCTTTGAAATCCGCGAGGGAATGGGTCTGGCCGGACGTATCTTTCAAGGTAAAGGCGGGCGCGTCGCTTCCGACCTT
>JACCXA010000006.1 GCA_013697365.1 Chthoniobacterales bacterium | reverse complement strand
AGGTTGCGGCGATCGAGCGCGTAGAACGCCGGCGCGAGCACCTTGACCGCCGAATATCCGACCAACCCGAGCGCGTAGAAACGCAAGGCCGCCGCCGTCTGCTGCGTAGCGGCGGCCGTGAATCGACCATGTTCGTAAATGAGAGCGATGATCGGTTCAGCCAAAATGATAAGGCCAATCGCGGACGGGATCGTCAGCAACATCACGAGGCGCAACGCATGCGCGAGCGCGCCGCGGAATTCCGGCATGTTACCGGCCGCGGCGCTACGCGAGACGAGCGGCAATGTGACCGTCGCCACCGCCACCCCGAAAATACCCAGCGGCAGCTGCATGAGCCGGAACGCAATGTTGAGCCAGCTCACCGCGCCATCCTCTAGATAGGAAGCGAAGATGCTGTTGATGAGCACGTTCACCTGCACCGCGCTGGCCGCGATTACGGCCGGTCCCATCAGTTGCAGGACTTTACGCACCCCTTCGTCGCGCCAGCGAAAGTCCGGCCGGAACTTGAAGCCAATCTTGAAGAGCGAAGGAATCTGCACGGCTAGTTGCAGGAAGCCACCGATGAGCGTTCCCATCGCCAGGCCAATCAGAGCGCGGGTGCCGAAGTTCGGATCCATCCACCAGCCGAGCGTCACACCGCCGATAATTGACCCGATATTAAAGAAGCTCGAAGCCAGCGCGGGCATGCCGAAAATATGTTTCGCGTTCAGCATTCCCATGACGAGGGCCGCGAGCGAGACGAGCAGAATGAACGGGTACATCACACGCGCGAGGACAACGGTGAGCGCCGCTTTCTCTGCATCAAATCCCGGCGCGAGGATTGCCACGAGCAGAGGTGCGATGAGGACCCCGATGAGCACGACAACGCTCATGAACACGACGGTGAGCGTCGCGACTTTGTTCGCCAAACCCCACGCCGACTGATCCCCTTCCGTCTGGATCTTCTTCGAGAACGTGGTGACGAATGCCGTCGAAAGAGCGCCTTCCGCAAACAGGTCGCGCAACATATTGGGCGCGCGGAACGCGGTCAGGAAAGCGTCGAGATTCCGGCTCGCACCGAAGAGCGAAGCGATCACAATTTCCCGCACCAGCCCAAGCAGGCGACTGCATAAAATGGCGATGCCGACCACGCCGGTCGCGCGCGCGCTCACTCTCTTGTTCGCCGTCTCCGCCATCGGCGAGGAAGAGAGAGGCAGGCAGCGGCTTTGCAAAGAAAATTCAATCGCAGTCAGACCCAGATACGGATCGGTAAGAGCGCTGGCTGATGACCGGGCGGAGAACGGCAACCACGCTGGGTCGCGAGTGAGCAGAATCAGATATAACGCCGATGTCATCCCGACCAGAGCGCAGCAGTGGAGGGGTCTGGCGCGCACGGAAGTCGTCATAGCGAGGAAATAAGGCGAATGCTCGGGATCGCCCTCGACTTCGCTTGGGATGACGACCTTGACGCGACGGAAACGGGGATTCCCAAAGAAGCGACGGGGCCGGCGTGCTTCCGCCAGGGACGAAGAAGAACGGCGATAAGAGGGTCGCCTTCCACGCCTCGCCACATCTGGAGAGGCTCGAGTCTGCATTCGGTTGAGATAAACCGCATCGCTTACCAAGCCTCGCTGCTGGTCCTCGGATCGGAGAACGGTTGGGCAATATGAGCGTGCGCCACAGCCGAGCCGCCCTGGGACAATACGATTCAGGAGCCGAAGTGTCCGAGGCGCGCCGGAATAAAGCCGCAGCGAAGCTCGGAGGTGGATTGCTTACTTGGACGAAACCCCCAGAGGGGTGGCGGGGCGGGATCTCGGAAGACCAACCCGCTCCAACCGCCGGTCTCGTCTTCCTGCACCATCTTCTTCCGGGCCCTTCCACACCGCCCACTACATTCTCACCGCGTGCCAGCCAACCGCGCAGCCCAATCCCTGGCCTGTATAGGAGCAAGTGTAAATCATGGTCGCACTCACGTCTTTATGGCCTACAGAGCAGCTCTTTGCCCTTGCCCGCTTTGGCCTCCGATTCTACGATCGCACTCATGCTTTCGGTCTTTGCAACCCTGCTCTCCCGGAGACAGCGCCGCATTAGGCCGAATAATCCCGTAAAACAATGCCGAATAATTCGGCCCACACCTCGTTAGAGGGTTTGGCTCGGGGCGGCGCGACAGAGCATTCAGCCACGGTCGGGGTTCGGTCGTTCGGACACTTCTCG
>JACCXA010000281.1 GCA_013697365.1 Chthoniobacterales bacterium | reverse complement strand
GGTGTCACTGGGTGAACCCCTTCTTCGTTTGCCAGGTGAAATTCGCCGAGTGGACGCGCGATATGAAGCTTCGGCAGCCGGTCTTTCTTGGCCTGCGCGAGGATAAAGCGGCCAAGGACGTGGTCCGCGAAGCTTCGACGGCCGTTCCCGAATAACAGACAACCGGCGACCCCCGAAAGGTGAGCGGGTTAAGTGGCCAGGAAATCGTCCACGAGGTCAGCGAGCGAAAGTGCGTTGCTCGCGTCCGCATAAGGCAGGACCTGAAGCTTTGATATTTCCGGGAAGAGATTTTCGACCGTCCATTCATCACGCCTGACTAGGAGAGTCTTCCGACCCAGGGCCTGCGCCAGCGCCAGCTCCAGGCAGACGTTCGCGTTGAGGCCAGTGAGATCGATCACCACATGAGTCGCGCGACAAATCTCTTCCCAGATCGAATGGACAATCTGCATTTCCGCGGTCTCATCGCCGCGCCGATATGAAACCTTTGCCGCGACGCAGGCTTGCCTGACCTCTTCCCGCGCCTCATTCGACCACCCCTGGCTGAACGGCATGATGTGAAAACAGCGCCGCGCTTTCCCGCCGGGATAGAAGGGACGCCAGGCCGGAAAGAGGAGAGCCGCCTTTCCCCGGGCATTTCGCGCAAGCAGGTAATCGAACATTTTCTCGGCGTCGATTGGGTCGAGTGGTTGCTTTTCCGCAAGGCGTTTTCTTAGCGGACTTGCGGTGGCATCCTTTTTCGGCACGCGCTTTAACACCTGCCGAGCGGTCTGCTCAAGGGCGCCGCCACCAGCGGTCGAGTAACGACCAAACAACGCCGCGTCCAAACTTCTCCGTAAAGCTTCCTCGGGTTCCGCCTCCAAGGGCACCGGCGGAAGGTCGATATCGAAAGGCAAATCTCCCGCGGTATGGGTCACAACCACGGGATAAACTCCGAGCGCCAGTGCGCTGCCGAGGGCGTGACAGACGGAGGCGTGCTCCCCCGCGGATGATCGCGTCAGGTCGAAGACGCCGATCGCGCTTTCACGCAGGCGATTCCAGCGGACCTGTCCGGCGCCCCAGCCAACAGAATCCTGCGCCAGCTGCAGCCGTCGTTCCCGGCAAACAGCGTCGACTTTTTCCCGGAGCTCATCGGAGCCAGCAAAGAAGATAGCATTCGGATTCACCTCGACGTCCGACCAACCCCAGAGCGGCTCCGCGAGGGTGAGATGATGGCGCAACCCGAAACGCCGGACGCGGTAAGCCAGTGGTCGCAACCAATCGTGCTCCAGGTCGAGCACAGCAGCGTCATCTTTTTGGACCCGAGCCAATTCGGTCCGCGCTTTGCCAGCGTCACCATAAAGTTCGAAGGCCGCGGTCCGTTCGGTCTCGGTGAGGTGCGACTGGTTCATCTCATCCATCAGGAAGGAGCGCATCGCGGCGAAGGCTTGCTCAATCCGCGCGGCCCGGCCCTGGTGCGATTTCGCTTCCGTAAAGATGTGTTTGTTTTCGGAAATTTGCGCCCGCATCCGCTCCAGCCGGCTGACCTTTTGGTCCATCGTTTTCGCCGGCTCCCTCACCAGGGTCTGAAAGCGCTGCAGAATCCCGCGAAATGCAGCTTGTCTGGTCGCGCTGAATTCACCTCGCTCTCCAGCCTTTTCCAATTCCGCGAACATGGCCGCGAATTGGTTGTCCCTTTCGCGATCCTCACCGGTTGAAAACTGGGCCGAGAGGTTCGCGAGCTCGGCCTGCATCTTCTCGAACGCTGCGGTCTTTTCCTCCGGCGTGCCCGACGCGGGCATGAGATCGGCCGCCTGCTCGACGAAGCTTCGAGATTGGTCGAGCTGTTCCCCTGGGCTCGCTTCAGTGGCCTTGAATTGCGTGAGCGCCTCGTCCACCCGCCGATCTGTCTCGCGATCGTCCGGCTCCGCCCTTTCGAGCGTTTGCTTGAGTTCCTGCAATTGATCGCGTCCTTTCTCCGCGGCGGCGTAGAAACTCAGCGCGCGGATCTGGACCTCCAGACTCTGGAGCGAGGATTCCACAAACTCGAGTTTGTCCGGCGCTTCGCGCTGGAAAATCTGCCGCGCCTCATTGTAACGGCGTCTCGCTTCCTCCAGGGCAGCGGCGTCGCGGCCTTTCGCCAGCAAGCGCAACGTGTTTGCGAGGTTGAATCGAAGTTTGGCCAATTCAAGGGTTGCGCCGGCCGACTCCAGCAGCGGCTCGCCGCGTCGATAAAATTCGACGGTGGCCATGAGTGTTGGCGTGTCTTTCCTAGCCGAAACGGAAAAGCAGGTGTCACCGATGTAGCGGAACAATCGGCCGGTTTCTCCGGGGTTATCTGGCGTTTCCGGATGCTCGTCCCATGCCTCGAGCAGCTCCGAAAATTCTTCGCGCGCCCTCCTGGCGATGGTCAGAATTTCTGGTGCGTCTGCCGGGGCGTCCGTCTCTTCAATGACCCAAAGCCGCTCCATAATTTCATCGCGACGCCGGATTAAATCCTGAAAAGAAGCAGCCGCCCGCGCCGCGGGAGGAATCGAGTGCTCGACCGGGATAAGAATGTCTTCCGTCGTCCGCTCCGCGCGCGTGCCGATCTCGCCGCATCGGCGGCAGCTGTGCACTGGACCACGTTGCGCCTCAGCGTATTCCCAATCTCCCCAGGCATGAGCGACCCGACCCTGCGCACTGCGCTCCTCGCAGCGGCCACAGATCTGCACTTCCACGCACGCCCCCGTGGGCAATTGTTCCCATCGCGCCCATTGATGCTGCGCCTCCAGCGTCTCCTCCTCGCCGCACCGCGCGCAAACTCGCACCTGCGCGCATGAGCCCGCACGTTGGAACTGCGCCGGACCCCAGGCATGCAGGACGCGTTCCTCCGCCTGCCCGCATCTCCCGCAGTCACGCGTCTCGGAGCAGGAGGTCGCTTCGGCGCGTTCCCAATCCTGCCAGCGGTGCTCAAAGCGTTCGCTTTTCGCTCCGCAATTCACGCAGACCTGCGTCTGCGCGCAGGATTGCGGAAGCGCGTATTCCCATTCTCCTTCGTGATGCTTTAGGAGGCACTTGGCTTTCTTGAGGAGGTCAGTCCACATCGGTGTTCCCTCTCGGATTCGCGTCAAATGCGTTCCCAATATCTGAGGTACCCTTCGCGCGGCAGGAAAAGCTGATCTCCCTGGACCTCGTAGACGTGCTCCGCTACATCGCCGTCGTCGAACTTGAAACGCAAGACGCCGCTCGACGCCCCAAGCCCCGCCGATCGGTTCGGATCTGTTCCCGCTCATCCCGCTCTCCGTGTGGCTGTAGCGCCCGAAGCGCGCATCGCCGTCGAGGATCCAGTTCGTGTCAGTCACCATGCTGAAGCCGCCGCTGCTCATCGCAGAAGTGTGGCGCCAATGCCCGATGAGCCGCTGGTCAATCGTGCCCGTTGCAGTCGATGGCGCTA
>JACCXA010000255.1 GCA_013697365.1 Chthoniobacterales bacterium | reverse complement strand
GGCGGAAGTGGATCGCTCGAATGCTGCCGGCGGCCGTCGCGAAGCCGCGGAGGCGACACTCGCGATCGACCGGCTCGTGCATTACGCCGGGTGGACCGACAAGTTTCAGCAAATCTTCAGCACGGTGAATCCCGTCGCCAGCTCACATTTCAATTTCACCATGCCGGAGCCGACCGGTGTGGTGGTGATCGTGTGTCCGGACGAGTTTCCGCTCGTGGCGCTGGTCTCATTAGTCGCGCCAGTCATCCTGGCGGGAAACACCGCGATTGTTCTTCCTTCGACCACCCAGCCGCTTCCGGCCTTAACCTTCTCGGAAATCATCGCGACCAGCGACCTGCCCGGAGGCGTCGTCAACGTTCTGGCGGGCGAACGCGCCGAATTGGCCCCGCATTTCGCGAGTCACATGGATGTGAACGCGATCGTGGACGCCTCGGGCGATGAAGCGATCGGGCGAGAGCTGCAACGCGGCGGCGGCTTCAACGTGAAACGATATGTGGAGCGCAACCTGACCGGCGCGGAATGGGGCAGCGAACGGGCGGAGAATCCCTATTGGATTATGGATACGGTCGAGATGAAGACGGCGTGGCATCCGATCGGGTTGTGAACTGCCGCGGCCGTCTCGCCCGCCGGGACTGTTACCGATTTGAGAAAGACGGCGGTTATAGACCGCCGCTACAGTTGGTCGATGCGCGCGCTCCTCATTGTCCTGGATAGCGTTGGGATCGGGAATGCGCCAGACGCTGCAGATTACGGAGACGAGGGGGCTGACACGCTCGGGCACATTTATGCGCAATGCCCAGATATCGCCTTGCCCAATCTCTGCTCGTTAGGCTTGAGCGAGTTGATGGATAAGGACAATCGCGTCTCGCCCCGTGCGAGCTATGGGCGAATGCAGGAGCTTTCGGCGGGCAAGGACACGACAACGGGCCACTGGGAAATTGCCGGGATTATTCTCGAAGAGCCCTTTGCGGTCTATGATCGCTTCCCCGATGAATTGGTCCGCAAGATCGAACGGGACGTTGGCGTGGGATTTCTCGGAAACTATGCCTGCAGCGGAACGACCATCCTGGAAGAACTGGGCGCGGAACATGTGCGGACCGGGAGACCGATCCTTTACACGTCGGCGGACTCTGTTCTCCAGATTGCGGCGCACGAAAAAATCATTTCGAACGACCGTCTTTACTCGATTTGCCAGAGGGCGCGGAAGTATGCGGACGAGGCGCGGATTGGACGCGTTATTGCGCGGCCTTTCGAGGGAGAGATCGGCCATTTCCAACGAACTTCGCGCCGGCACGATTACTCCAAGACGCCGCCGCGGAGCATTCTGAACGCGCTGACCGAAAGCGATGCCGAGGTAATTGGCGTGGGCAAAATCAGCGACATCTTCGCTGGGGAGGGCGTGACGCAGTCGTACCCGACAGCTTCGAATTTCGAAGGGATGAATCGGATCGCGGCGCTTTGGCCGGAGTTGAGTCACGGATTGCTTTTCGCCAACCTGGTTGATTTCGACATGCTCCATGGCCATCGCCGAGATGTCGCAGGCTACGCGCGGGCGCTGGAAGAATTCGACGTTTGGCTGGGGACTTTTCTGACCACAATTCGCCCGGAGGATCTTATTCTTCTGACAGCCGATCACGGCAACGATCCGACATTTCCTGGAACCGATCACACACGGGAGCAGGTGCCGCTCCTCATGCTGCACGCCGGCGAGTCGCGCGAGCTCGGCACGCGCCAAAGTTTTGCGGATGTGGCTGCCACGCTGGGTGATTACTTCGGAGTCCAGTGGGCATCTGGCACCTCTTTTCTCCGGCAATAGGCCAGCACGTCGGATTAACCATGCACGTCCCGTCATTGATTGAAAAGAAGCGCGAAGGCGTGGAGCTCACCGCACCGGAAATCGCGGCGTTGATCGACGGTTTCACACGCGGCGACATCCCGGACTACCAGATGAGCGCGTGGGCCATGGCGGTGTTCTTCCGCGGGATGACGGCCGTCGAGACGCAGCATCTGACCAAGACGATGATGCAGAGCGGCCGCACGCTCGCATATCCCGCGAGCTCGCCGCCGAAGGTCGACAAGCATTCCACCGGCGGCGTGGGCGACAAAGTCTCCCTCGTGCTCGCCCCCCTCCTGGCCTGCGATGACGTCTGGGTGCCGATGATTTCCGGCCGCGGCCTCGGGATCACAGGCGGAACGCTCGATAAACTCGAGAGCATCCCCGGCTTCAATGTGAACCTGGACGAACGGACCGCGCTCGCGCAATTGGAGCGGATCGGCGTCTTCATGATCGGACAGACAGCCGACATCTGCCCAGCCGACAAAAGACTTTACGCGCTGCGAGACGTGACCGGCACCGTGCCATCGCAGCCGCTGATTGTCGCGAGCATCATGAGCAAGAAACTCGCGGAGAATCTCGATCGCCTCGTGCTCGACGTGAAATTCGGCCGGGGCGCGTTCATGAAGACACGCGCCGAAGCGGAGGAATTGGCGACTTCCATGACGGACGTGGGAAAACTGATGGGCGTGCAGATGTCGCATCTTCTCAGCCCAATGGACGAGCCACTCGGCCGAACAGTCGGCAACGCCCTCGAAGTCGCCGAATGCGTCGAGATTTTGCAAGGAGGCGGGCCTGACGACTTGGTCGCGCTCATTCTCGACCTCGGAGCGCAGGTTTCGAATGCCTCCCGCGCACAGTTCTGGCAATGGCTGCGCGATGGGACGGCGTGGGAGAAATTTGTCCAGCTGGTAGAAGCTCAAGGCGGAGACGCGGGCGCACTCGAGAAGATAGGGAGCAGGCATCGCGCGCCGATCTCGCATCCGCTTCTGGCACCGAAAAGCGGCACCCTTCGGAGCGTCGACGCGGAAGCAATCGGACGCGCCTCTGTTCAGCTTGGCGGCGGCCGTCAGAAGGCGAATGACAACGTGGATTTTGCCGTCGGGTTTTCCGGCGTCGGAAAGATCGGCCAACCTGTGGTGCGGAACGAACCGATCTGTGTTGTTCACGCACGCAGTCAAGCGAGCCTCGCTTCAGTGCTTGCGCAGATCGAACAAGCGTTCGTCATCGATTAATTATGCCCCGCCCCCTCCTCCTGGCGATTCTTTGCGTCGCCTGCGTCCTGGTGATGGAAGGACGCGAGCCCTCCCCTGCGTTAAGCGGCACACCCTCTCCCGAATCCACGGCTGCCACGCTGATTCCATGGTTGCTCGAAGAAAAAGAGGAGCTGCGCGAGATCCCGTTAAGCGACGTCGTCTTTTACGCGACCGGCAAGAAAGTCATCCCCATCAATCCCGCCGACGAAATTGATCAGCGCGTCCTAAAGCAAATCGCCGCTGCGCTGGATCAGGTCATCCAGCGGATGAACGCGCCGGACAGTCCCATTCAAACTGTCGCCCGCATCAACGAAGTCAGCGGTCCGTTCGAGAACATGATCCGCGAAGTCCTCAATGGCACGCCGGGGCTAAGCTGCATTTTCCCGAAAACAGCTCAGGAACGCGTGCAGCGTTCTGGCTATCCAGACTTGCAGCTCGTCGATACGGCAAGCAAACGCGTTTATTACCTGGACCCAAAACTTTATGCCTCCGGGAGCCGTGGCAGCAGCTTTCGCACGTTCTACTTCGAGCCCAAGATCGCGACGAACAAAGTACGCGAGGATGCCGTGCATCTCCTCCTGGGCTTCGAGCATGCGGAGCGAAAGGGTGGCAATTGGGACTTCACGCGCTGGGACGTAGTCGATCTCGCGCACTTAAAAGTGAAGCTAAAAGCCGAGTTTCAAGGTTCAAACCGCGACATGTATCGGCCTGATGCGATCGTCGCGACGAGCGCCGATGAATGATGTTTTCGCCGCGGATAAACACGGATTTTCACGGAGGAAAGAGAAAGGAATACTCGCCCTGCTTTCCTCTTCATCCGTGTCCATCCGTGGATGAATTATTTCCTCCTTGCTGTCTCACGTGCCGCACCGTCGTCCGGGACGCAGCTGAATACACGTTGCCGTCCGGACGGCCGGAAGTAATGGTTAGCGATGTTAGTTGAGGCGCCGTCAGCTCTGGAATTCGATACGATTGAAGAAGTCGTCCGGGACGTCGCCGACGGGAAGCTGGTCATCGTGACCGACGACGCCGATCGCGAGAACGAGGGCGACCTCGTCATGGCGGCCGAGAAAGCCACGCCTGCTGCCGTTAACTTCATGGCCAAGCATGGGCGCGGTCTGATCTGCGTCCCAGTCTCGAACGAACGCGCGGAACAGCTCGGCTTGCAGCGGATGGTGGCGCAAAACCGCGAGATGTATCGGACTGATTTCACCGTCTCGGTCGACGCCGCCCGGGGCGTGACCACGGGCATCAGCGCGCATGATCGTGCCGCCACGATTCAGACAATCGCCCATCCAGACTCGAAGCCGGAAGATCTCGTGCAGCCTGGCCATATCTTTCCGTTGCGCGCCAAGGATGGCGGAGTCTTACGACGCGCGGGGCACACGGAAGCAGCCGTGGACCTGGCGCGAATGGCAGGCCTGCAACCCGCCGGGGTGCTCTGCGAAATTCTACAGGACGATGGGACCATGGCGCGACTGCCCGAGCTGATGAAGTTCCGCCAGAAACACGGCCTTCGTATTTGCACGATCCAAAGCTTGATCGCGCACCGGCGCCTGAAGGAGAAGCTGATTGAGCGTGAACAGGTAGTAAAACTGCCGACCGATTACGGCGATTTCGACCTTCATTTGTATCACTCCACGCTCGATGGGGCACACCACCTGGCTTTGGTGAAAGGCACTATTTCCAAGACCAAGCCAACTCTGGTGCGCGTGCATAGCGAGTGTCTCACGGGCGACGTTTTCGGATCGCGTCGCTGCGATTGCGGAAACCAGCTGCACGCTGCGCTCCAGCAAATCTCCGGTGAAGGCAACGGCGTCCTCGTTTACATGCGCCAGGAAGGGCGCGGAATCGGACTGGCGGCCAAGATCCACGCCTACAAATTGCAGGAAGAGGGACTCGATACCGTAGAGGCCAATGCCAGGCTCGGCTTCGGCAGCGACCTGCGTGATTACGGCCTCGGCGCGCAGATCTTGTTCGATCTCGGCGTGCGCAAATTCCGTTTCCTAACAAACAATCCGAAGAAGGTTGTCGGCTTGGAAGGCTACGGTATCCAGATGGTCGAACAGGTCCCGATTCGGAGCGGGGCGAATCCGCATAACGCGAAGTATCTCGAAACGAAGCGCGTGAAGATGGGGCACCTCCTCTGAGTTCTGCCTTCTGATTTCTGCCTTCCGACTTCTGACTTCTGCTCTGACTTCTCGCTTGTGTCCAACGCCGTCCCGAGACGCCCCCGGATCGCCGCCTCCAAGCGGCACTTCACGATCGTCGCGAGCCAGTTCAACCCTGAGTTTGTGCAAGGATTGGTGAGCCACGCCACGGATGAAATGCGATCGCTAGTCGCGGGCGCCGTGATTACGCTTCATCAGGTCCCGGGTGCATTTGAAATTCCCATCGTGGTGCGCGAGGTCGCGCTGCAAAGGACGGCCGACGCGATACTGGCCATGGGCGTCATCATAAAGGGAAGCACGACCCACGCGGAGCATCTCAGTCATTCCGTGACCAACGCCTTGCAGCAAATTGCGCTCGAGCATGGCGTGCCGGTAATCAACGCGGTGCTCAGTCTGGAGAACGAAAGGCAGGCGCGCGAGCGTTGTCTCGAGAAAGAGATCAATCGCGGCGTTGAAGCAGCGCGGGCGGCGATCCAGATTGCTAATCTGATGTCTGAGCTGCGACGGAAATAAGTATGGGAAAGCGGCGCATGGGGCGGCAGGCGGCCATCCAGTTCCACTTCTGGCGCGATGCGCACGGCGGCGATGCGCTCGAGAAGATGGATGACTTCTGGGAATTTTGCCCAGCCAAGCCGAACGTGCGCGCCTTCGCGCAGCCGTTGATTGATGGGATGGTGACGCATCTCCCTGAGATCGACGATCGCATTTCGCGTTATACGGAGAATTACGATCTGAACCGCATCTCGCCGGTCGATCGCGCCGTCCTGCGCCTCGCGATTTTCGAGTTGCTGCACCGGGACGACATCCCGCCGGTTGTTTCGATCAACGAGGCGATCGAACTGGCCAAAACCTTCGGCGGCCCGGATTCCGGGCGGTTTGTGAATGGCGTCCTCGATCGCGTGAAAGACGATCTTTCCCGCCCCTTGCGCGACGCGGCCCCGGCAAAACCGCTCTAAACTGCGTTTCGCTCGACGCCGCTTAGAGCAGCTGCGTCTGGAGCGCGCGGATGAAGATCATGTCCTGTCGAAAACGCTTCTCCAGCGCGTGTCGATATGTTCGCCACCAATCAGCGTCCAACTCGATCGCCATGACTTCGAAGATCACGATGTCGTCAAGGCTGGTGTAATTTTCGTGCGGCCGCCAGGAACCTTCGGCTGGCGCGCGGGTATAAACGGTTAGCCCGCCGAAGCGCTCCGTGAGTTCCTGGCGGACGCGAGAATATTCCTCGCGTGGAAAGGCCTCCTGCGCGTTGTCATGAAGCGGGAGGAGAATTTGCACCAGGTGCATCGCAAGTGCGTTACTCAGCCGCCGCCAGCACCTTGCCCGTCACCTCGCCAAACCCGATGCGGTATCCATCACCTTGCGCCCAGCCGGAGATGGCGAGGGTGTCGCCATCTTCCAGCCACTTGCGCATTTCGCCGTTCGGCAGTTGGAGCGGATTCGCGCCGCGCCAGCTCAGCTCGAGCATGCATCCGCGTGAATCTTCTGTGGGTCCGCTGATCGTTCCGCTGGCAAGCAGGTCGCCCGGGCGAAGATTGCAGCCGCCCACCGTATGGTGGGCGAGCTGTTGTGCGATGCTCCAGTAGAGGTGTTGAAAGTTGCTGCGCGTGATGACATGCGGCGCCTCCAGCGAAGCCGTCTGCAAGCGCGCTTCCAACTGGATGTCGTAGGTCGATTCGTGAGAGCCACGCAGGTATTGCAATGGCGCCGGGTCCTGCGCTGGAAGCGGTTTCCGAAAAGGCTCGAGCGCATCGAGCGTGACGACCCAGGGGGAGATACTGGTGCAAAAGTTCTTCGCGAGGAAGGGACCGAGAGGCTGGTATTCCCAGGCCTGCACATCGCGCGCGCTCCAGTCGTTCATCAGGACCATCCCGAAGATATGCTCCTCCGCGCGCGCAATTGGCACCGGATCGCCGAGCGAGTTTCCTGGCCCAATGAAGAAGGCCATTTCCAACTCAAAATCAAAGCTGCGGGTCGATCCGAAAGCGGGTTCCGCTGCCTCCGGCGCCTTGATCTGACCGTGCGGCCGGCGCACGTCGGTCCCGCTGACCACGATCGAACTGGAGCGCCCGTGATAACCGACCGGCAGCCATTTCCAATTTGGCATGAGCGCGTTCTCCGGCCCACGCAGCATGGTGCCGACGTTGTGCGCGTGATGATACGAAGAGTAGAAGTCGGTGTAATCGCCGATGCGCGCCGGCAATTGCATGGTCACTTCGCGCTGCGCGTAGAGAGCCAGATCGCGCAGCGCCGCGTTATCCCGCAGCTCCGCCGTTTCAATGGAGAGGAGGCGCTGGAGGATTGCCCGCGTCTTGCGCCAGGCAGGGCGGCCTAACGAAAGGAACGAATTGAGCGCATCGTCCGCGAAAACCTTCCGATCCTGGAACTCCGGTAATTGGAAGATCCCCTCCTCCTCCAAAACCGAAAGATCGAGAATTGAGTCTCCGATGGCAACGCCGATACGGGCGGGACCTTGCCTCGGTTTGAAAACACCGAACGGCAAATTCTCCAATGGAAAATGCGACTCGGCCGCGATTTCGATAAACGACTGGAGCTTTTTCGACATGGTTTAAAAGAGTTGCAGCTCGCGAAGATCATCGCGCGGCTCATCGAAGCTACAGCTTCCGAGAGAGGTGACGAGGGCTCGCTGAGCCGCGATCCGATCGACTGCGATCTTCCAGTCGCGCCAGGCGAAAGCGTCGTCATCAAAGACGAAAGCGCTGGCGTCTTCGTCTTCCAGCATCGCCGCTACTTGTTGCGTTTTCCAACCGTGCTCAGCCGCAAGAACGCCCGCTCCGAGCACATTGAGGAAGCCGTGCATCTTCGCCTGCACGCTCGGATGAAAACGCCGCACCGGGTGATGCAGCCCCGCCGTAAATTTGATCGGCACTTCCATCTTCACCGCGGCCACGAGCGCCCGCGCGATCTGAATGGACGACGGGAAGGCGGACGCGATGACTCCGCCCGTGCGCAGTTTGAATCCGAAACCGGGCGCCATCGCGTCGCGTTTATGGTTGGCCAGAAAGTCGATCACACGCTCCGCGTCATCCGCGGGAGCTTCCCAGAAAACCGGGATCTTCACGCCGCTCAAAACGTCTCCTGCATCCGCGACTGAGACACCCGCCTGCGTTGGCAGTGCCATCTCGATCTGGCTTATGCCGGCGGATGCGCCATACCGCGTTTCGAAACTGCGGATCGCCGCAGCGGAAGAATTCAACGCACTCATGAACTCGGCCGGCGTTTCGGTTTTCGGTCCAAGCGCGGAGAGCCGGAGGCGATTGACGACATCAAATTTTCCCAGGTTGCCGGAAGCCTCCTCAAACTTCTGCACCGGCAGGACGAACGCTCCCAGCATCCACGAATCCCCGGAGCGGACATACTCTGCGAAATTCTGAAGCGCGGGTTCGAGGGCGAGATTTGCGGGAGGGAAAAGTCCGGCGTAATCGATGGCGTCCTTCAGGAGCGCTCGTAGAGAAGCTGAGGCCATCGGTTATTCCAGGATTCGCGGCGCCATCGAGAAGCCGCCGCTCAATTCCCCGGCTGCGGGAATCGTCTGAATGCCTTCCTTGTCCTCGAAGGCGCGCTGTTCGTCGTGATCCGTCAGACCCCAGCAGGGTTCGACGCAAAGGAACGGACCGCCATCCGACCAAAGCGTGACGTAAGGCACATCCGTCAGATCGAGGGCGATCGTGCGCCGGCTTTCTTGATCGGCATAGGTGAAAGTGCGCTGCGGCACATCGACCAATTCCAAGATGTAAGAGCCCGGCAGCTTCGATCGTGCGAACGGCATGGCCCCGCCGCCGAAGTCGATCTCCTCTGTCTCGCCCGACAGATAATTCGTGGGCGAAAAGTGGCGGCGATAATGCCCGGCCGGCATTTCGAGTTGGAAGGATTCGAAAGAGCGGGCGGCGAATCCCGGGTGGAGCCCGAAGCCGACATGCGCGGTCAGTCCCGGTTCGTTGTTCCGGAATTGGAAGCGAACGCGAAGAGATTCTGAGTCGAGGCTATAGGAGAGGTCCAGCGAGACGTTCAACGGGTATTCCGTTTCCGTGAACTTCTCCGGCGTCATCCGGTATGTCAGCCGGCCCTCCCCCGTCGCCACCTCGCTGAGCGACCAATCTTTTGTCCGCAAAAAACCATGCGTCCCACCTTCAATCAGCCGGCCGCGATAACGGCTGCGACCTTCTTTAAGCCGATGCAAAAAGTATCCCATCACGGTAGCGTGATTAGCCCAGCCGTCCGCTGGCTTCGAGAGATCATTGTCGCGGTGGAGAAACCCCGTCCATCTCCCGTTTCGTTCGCGCCGGGCGAGGCTGATGAGCTCGGCCCCGAGGCGGGAAACGACGACGCGGATTCCAGCCTCGTCATCAGTCAGAATATCGAGCAGGCGACCGTCGCGTTGTTCTTCGCGATGCGAACAGCCCATCGCGGAATTAAGGGAACAAACCGCGCGCGTGCTTCGCCTTCATGACCCGCTCCACCCCAATCGCCATGGCGGCGGTGCGATGCGAAACCTTGTGATCTTTGGCGCGCTTGATCACCTGCACAAAGGAATGCTCGAGAATGCGGAAAAGCTTGTCGGTCACTTCCGACTCGGTCCAGAGGAAGCTTTGCAATCCCTGCACCCATTCGAAATACGAAACGATCACGCCGCCGGCGTTGCACAGAATGTCCGGGATCACAAAAACCTCGCCGAAGCGTTTATTCAGAAGCAGATCGGCTTCAGGCGTGGTCGGTCCATTGGCCCCTTCCGCGAGGATGCGGCACTGTAATTTTTCCGCGTTCTTTTCGTTGATCACGCGATCGACCGCGGAAGGAACCAGGATGTCGCATTTCATCTCGAGCATCTCGTTCGGATCGACGCGATCCGCCTCGGTGAAAGCGCGCAGGTTCCCCTTCTTCAGAACGTGTCGGTCAGCCGCGACGATATCGATTCCATCGGGATTGTAGAGGGCGACGGTGGCGTCGCTGATCCCGGTGACTTTGACCCCGCTCTTCATCGCCAGGGCCAGGGCCGCCACCGAGCCGACGTTGCCGAAGCCCTGCACAATCGCGGTGCACTTTTCCGGGTTCATCTTGAGTATGTCCATCGCGCGGTCGATCAGGTAAACGACGCCGCGTCCGGTTGCTTCGCGTCGCCCTTCCGTGCCGCCGATCGAGACCGGTTTGCCCGTTACGATCTCGTTCACGGTGTATCCCGTGTACATCGAATAGGTGTCCATGAACCACGCCATCACCTGTTCGTTCGTGCCCATGTCTGGCCCCATGATGTCGGTATGCGGCCCCACGAATGGGATCATCTCCTGCATGTAGCGACGGGAGACGGCCTCCAGTTCCCGGCGAGAAAGCTTGCTGGGATCGCAGGCAATGCCGCCCTTCGCGCCGCCGTAGGGAAGATTCGCCAGCGCGCACTTCCAGCTCATCCACATGGCGAGCGCGGCGGTTTCACCCATGGAAAGAGTCGGCGCGAAACGCGTCCCCCCCTTCGTAGGACCAAGGGTGAGGTGATGCTGGACGCGATAACCCTGGTAGGTGTTCGTGCTCCCGTCATCCATGTGCACCGGGAGCGTCACCGCGACGGACCGTTTCGGATACATCAGCCGGTCACGATCGTTCTTTTCGATGTTCAGGTAATCCGCGATGACCTGGAACTGGTCGCAAGCCATCTGGAAAACTTCGTCGTGATAGATAGTCATAAAAAAGAAAAGCGGCGACGGAAGCAATTTCCGGCCGCGAATAGAGGTTATTAGCGCTCGGGGAAATCCAGCCGTCAAATCGAATATGGGACCGCAGAAGCAGCGACGTTTCCTGTCGCCTGCGCTGCGACAGAACCCGGTCTCGCCACGAGTTGTTCGAGGGGACCGGGTCCGGATTTGCAGCGCGCGCCGCCGGACGTAATCTGGCGCGACGCATGCGCATCGAAACCCTCGCTGTCCACGCCGGACATGTGGTCGACGTTTCCAGCGGCGCCGTCTCCGCGCCGATCCAGCTTTCCACCACGTTCGAGCGCGGCGTGGAGGGCGATTACCCGCGCGGCTACAGCTATTCGCGCAGCGATAATCCAAATCGCCATGCGCTCGAGGAAGCCATGGCGGCCCTGGAGGGTGGAGCCGCAGCGGCGGCCTTCGGCTCCGGGTTGGCCGCGACGGCTGCGGTGTTTCAGGCGCTCCATCCCGGCGATCACGTCCTCGCGCCCGCGGAAGGGTATCACGGTGCCCTCAGGCAGCTCCGCGAAGTTTTCCTGCCCTGGGGTTTGCGAGCCGATTTCGTGGATATGACCGATCTTGGCGTTCTCCGAGCCGCGACGCGTCAAGATACAAAGCTGATCTGGACCGAGACGCCTTCGAATCCACAACTCGGCATTACCGACCTCGGAGAGGTCGCAAGGATCGCGCATGGCGTCGGCGCCAT
This sequence comes from Chthoniobacterales bacterium, assembly GCA_013697365.1. GTDB lineage: Bacteria > Verrucomicrobiota > Verrucomicrobiia > Chthoniobacterales > UBA10450 > JACCTI01. The sequence goes on along the minus strand of JACCXA010000255.1, from coordinate 1,658 downwards.
CTGCGCGTGCGACAACACCTGGTCGCCCATCGTGCAACGCCCGCTCGATCACGGCGTGGACGTGGTCGTTCACTCCACGACCAAATACATCGGCGGACATTGCGACGTGACCGGCGGGGTGGTCGTTGCGCGGGAAGATGGGGATCTCTTCCAACGGATTCGCCTAAACCAGAATCTTGTTGGCGGCGTCCCGGCGCCGTTCGATTGCTGGCTGACGTTGCGCGGGTTGCGGACGCTGCCGTGGCGGATGAGGGCGCACTCGGAGAATGCCTTTAAAGTGGCAACGTTTCTCGCCGCTCATCCGCGAGTTTTGCGGGTCAATTATCCCGGACTCGCTTCCAATGCCGGGCACGAAATCGCAGAGCGCCAAATGCAGGCATTTAGCGGGATGCTCTCCTTTGAAGTCGAGGGTGGGCGTGATGCCGCCATTGCGGTCGCGGCCCGCACGCACCTCTTCATCCGCGCGACCAGCCTCGGCGGGGTGGAAAGCTTGATCGAACACCGCGCCTCGATCACGGGCGAAAGCCCTCTCACGCCGCAGGGGTTGCTCCGCGCGTCCATCGGACTCGAGCACCCTGACGACTTGATCGAAGACCTGGCACATGCCCTCGGATAACAGGCGCGAGCGTTCTGTATTTGTAGGGGAAGCTGCCAGCTCCCCGTGTCTGGTTTTTGAAGACTGAGGAAGCCAGGCAGCTTCCCTACAAGCTCAGTTTCCGCTTCACGACGCCGACCAGATCGCGCAACTCCGCGACGCGCAGCAGATACGCGACGCCGAAGAAGATCAGCCCCCCGACCGCAACCGTCGTCATCACTCCCATGAGTTTATGCCATTCCGAATCAGGAATTCCGGCGCGGAAGAAAACGTGCAGGCCCGCCCAGCAGACCGCGCCGAGACATACCCCGGCGAGTAGAAGTTTCCCTAACGTCACGAACAAGGCGCGCGTCTCGAGCCGTCCCGCGTAGCGCCGCATCATGACGTAAAGCAGCACAAAATTGATGACCGCGATCAGACTCGTGGAAAGCGCGAGCCCTTTATGGCCAAGGCCGAGGCGGAAACTCAGGAACCAGTTCAGCCCGAAGTTCAGCGCGATCGAGAAGAGGCTGACGATCATCGGCAGGTTGCGGCGATCGAGCGCGTAGAACGCCGGCGCGAGCACCTTGACCGCCGAATATCCGACCAACCCGAGCGCGTAGAAACGCAAGGCCGCCGCCGTCTGCTGCGTCGCGACCGCCGTGAATCGACCGTGTTCGTATATGAGCGCGATGATCGGTTCTGCCAAAATGATCAGGCCAATCGCGGACGGGATCGTCAGCAACATCACGAGGCGCAACGCATGCGCGAGCGCGCCGCGGAATTCCGGCATGTTACCGGCCGCGGCGCTGCGCGAGACGAGCGGCAATGTGACCGTCGCCACCGCCACCCCGAAAATACCCAGCGGCAGCTGCATAAGGCGAAACGCGATGTTCAACCAACTAACCGCTCCATCCTGAAGGTAAGAGGCGAAGATGCTGTTGATCAGCACGTTCACCTGCACCGCGCTCGCGGCGATGACGGCGGGCCCCATCAGCTGAAGGACCTTCCGGACGCCCTCGTCTCGCCAGCGGAAATCCGGTCGAAACACAAAACCCACCCGCAGCAACGACGGGATTTGTAC
>JACCXA010000244.1 GCA_013697365.1 Chthoniobacterales bacterium | reverse complement strand
CTCTGCTTCATCACAGACTGTAACTTTCGCGATCTCCCGCAGCCCACCACGCCCGAGCAGGAGATGGCGGCAGAGCCGTGGTATTCCGTGCGGGATAACGACAATTTCCCGGAGGAATTCCCAAATTTTTTGGGAATGCCGGAAGTCGCCCGGGAAGCGCTCCTCGGCCGGCACGCCGATCTTTTCCAAGCGGAATACTGGCGCGGCGTGCAGCGTGAACTTAAGGCGGGGGAAATTCCCGAACTCCTTCCTTACGGAGCCGAGTGCCAGTTGCCACTCGCCGGAGTGTGACCCTGAATTTTTATGAAGCGCCGCCCAAGCGTAGAAACCCTGCCAGAGCCGATTTGAGGGAAGACGGCTGTTCTTGCCGACGAAGATGACGAGAAACACAGAGAGCACTGCCCTTGGCGCGATTGTCGGCTTCATCGCCGGTGTTGTCGCGACCGGTCCGATGACGGTGGCGATGATCTGGTGGCATCGGCGACTGCCGGCGCACGAACAGTATCCACTGCCGCCACGCGAGATCACGATGAAGCTCGCGCGCGGGGCCGGTCTTTCTCATCAGATGAGTTCTGAAGCCCGATCGGCGGCTACGTTGCTCGCCCACTTCGGGTATGGCGGCGCCGCGGGCGCGATCTACGGGGCGGTGAGCGATAAGATTCCAGGGCCTGGTCTGTTGAAAGGCGTCGGTTTCGGAATGCTTCTCTGGGGCGGGAGTTATCTGGGACTTCTTCCCGGAACAGGCATTCTAAAGATTGCGACCGACCACCCTGCGCGGCGGAATCTCTTGATGATCGGTGTGCATGTCGTGTGGGGAGCCGCGACCGGGGCTGTGGCTGATTTGCTGCGGGAAGAAGCACGCGGCTCCGGCCTCAAGCCTTTTTCGGCTTCTACTTCGCCGCATCGGGATCTCTAGTCTAGAGAACGTGGTACGGCCCACCACCGCGCCGCACAGTGGTTCAGCGCCCGAAGATTTCCTCGAGGATTTAAATCGCCTGCAGGTTATTTTTTATCCCGGTAGCTCGCACCCTTTGCCATCGAGACTTGTGGTCTCGGATTTCGGTCCAGTGGCCGTCGCTTTCCAAGACCGCAGGCGCCTGTTTTGCGAGAACATGAAACGATCAGGAGCGGCCTTCATGCTCTCAATTTTGGGACGCCAATGTGTAAAACCTAGGCTGGCTTCTTTTTTGCCGCGGCCGCGGCGGCCAGATTAGCGTCCACCTCTGCGGCTTCCGTTGGATGGATCGTGTGGTAGTAATCGTTTGACTTGGCCAGGTCGCTTTTGCGCATGAGCAACGCGTCGAATCGCTCCTGCCGGCTGAGTTCAAACACCTTGTCCATCTTGATCGCTTCAAAGGGGCAGACTTCCACGCAAATCTGGCAGCTCATGCAAACCGAAATGTCGATGTTGAAGACCTTCGGGTAGAACTGCGGCTTGCCGATATAGTCAGGCTTCTTGTCCTCGCTCTTGACGATGTAGATGCACTGCGGCGGGCATTCCTTCTCGCAGATCTTGCAGGCAACGCAGCGCAGCCCGGCGTGGGGATCCTCGCCGTCGAAAGGGAGGAAAGGGAAATTGCGGTAGTTCTCCGGCAGCGGCGCGCGCTCCTCGGGGTATTGCACCGTCGTCAGGCGATCCTCTTCGAAATAGCTGCCGACAAAATTCCGCATCGTGACCGCCATGCCTTTGAGTACGCCTGTGCCGATCATCGATCTACTTCTCCCATGACGATGTCGATGCTGCCAAGGATAACCATTACGTCAGCAACCGTGTGGCCCAGGCACATGTCTTCGAGGACAGTCAGGTTTATGAAACTCGGCGGTCGCACTCGATAGCGATACGGACGCGCGCCGCCGTCGCTGATTAGGTAGAAACCGAGCTCGCCCTTTGGTCCTTCAATACGGCCGTACGCTTCCCCGATGGGTGGTTTGAAGGCGCGGATCTTCACCTTCGGGTTCATGACGGGCCCGGGCTGAATCTGCTCGAAGGCTTGTTTCAAGATGTCGAGGCTCTCGCGCATTTCGAGCGCGCGCATCATCAGCCGATCGTAACAGTCGCCGTGATCGCCGAGCGGGACGCGAAACTTGAAGCGCGGATAAAATCCGTAGCCGTCCACTTTGCGCAAATCGTAGTTTACGCCGGAAGCGCGCAGCATCGGTCCTGTGATGCCGGCATTGATCGCCAGCTCGGCCGAAAGTTTTCCGATTTCCTGCGTGCGCGCGATCAGGATTTCATTCGAGACGACGAGCTTTTCGAACTCATCGAGAAAGCGCGGGTAGGCATCCACGACTTTCCGCGCGCGTTCCATCCAGTCTGGCCCTGCATCGACGCGGCATCCACCGAAACGCATGTAATCGCACATCATGCGTGAGCCGGAGAGTGACTCGAAGAGATCGAGAATTTTTTCGCGCTCGCGGAAAGCGTACATGAGCGGTGTGCCCCACGCCCCCATGTCGCTGAGCAGGAATCCGAGCAGCGAAGTGTGATTCTGCAGCCGCGTTAGTTCCGCCAGAACAACGCGCAGATACTCGGCGCGCTCGGGGACTTCGATGCCCGCCAGTTTCTCGACACTGAGCGCGTAAGCCCAGTTGTTGGTCATCGAGCAAAAGTAATCGAGCCGATCGGTGTAAGGCATAGAGCCGAGATAGCTCGTGGTCTCACCGATCTTCTCGTGGTTGCGATGCAGATAGCCGAAGACCGGCTTGAGTTTGACCACAGTCTCACCATCAAGTGCCACGTTCATCCGGAATACCCCATGCGTGGACGGGTGCTGCGGCCCCATCGAGATCTCGAGCAGCTCGCCATCGAGCCGTGAAGTCATCGGCGGTGGCGCTTCGGCTAGTTCGTGAAAGCCGACGCTCATTTGCCTCGAAGCGTTTCGAATTTGCCACGGATGAACAGGGATGGACACGGATAAAGAGAGGAGCGACGAAAGCGCTTCCGCCACCCGTGTTTCATCCGTGTTAATCCGTGGCTCAGATTCATGCAGGAGTGATAGACTCAGCGCCGTCGATCGAGGGCCGCGGTTGAGAGTGTTGTTTCGCTTTCTCCAGCACATCATCGTGCGGCGTCGGCTCGTACTCGTAGTCGTCCGGCTCGCGGTAGTCTTTCCGCATCGGATGATCGGTAAACTCATCCCACATCAGGATCCGGCGCAGATCAGGATGTCCTTCGAAATGGATGCCATAGAGATCGTAGATCTCCCGCTCCTGAAACTCCGCGCTCCGGTAAATTGTAGTGAGCGATGGCAGGCGCGCGCCGTCCCCGCGATCAGCGGTGCGTAGGCGGATGATCACCGGACCATGTTTGAGCGTCATCGAATAGAGGTGATAAACCGCTTCGAGATATCCGGGGAAAGATTCCACTTGCGTCTCATCGATCTCCTTCTCTTCGCCCTCGACAACCGTCTTCACCTTCACCTTTTTCGAGATGGTGCGCTCCAGCCAATCGACGCCGGTGACGTTCGAACAGTGGTCGAGGCGGAGGGCCGGATCATCGCGCAGGAACCGCGCGACCGCCGGAGCGTGGGCGTTATCCAGTAACAAAGAGGGCTGCTGCGCTGGGCTCGGATTCAGGATGATCTCGATGCGCGCACCGGGAACAGCCAATTCCGCACGGGCCTTGATTTCCTCGAGCGACTCCATCCGCTACCTGAAGAAGTGGGTAGCACAGGCATCCCACCTGTGGGCACACCGGGCATCTTGTTCGGTGAGGACCATCATTTCAACATGCCACCAAATCTCACCGGGCCAGACGCCCGGTGTCCCCACAGGCAAGATGCCTGTGCTACGGAGGTTTTGCGCGTGCTCCACAATCATGAACGCTGGAATTCCGGCGGATGGAAGAGGTCTGGATTGCTCGGTGGCTCCAGGTCATGCGCGCCAAAAGCTGGCACTGGAAACTCGCTCGGTTTGCTCGCATCCAGATGATCCGACTTTCCGGCGCCGGTCAGCTTTTGACCATCAATCTTGCGCTGCAGTTCCATAAAGGCGTGCAACAACGCCTCCGGCCGCGGCGGACAGCCCGGGATATAAACGTCGACGGGGATGAACCGATCCACGCCTTTCAAAACATTATAACCCTGCTTAAATGGCCCGCCGGAAATCGCGCAAGCGCCCATCGAGATGACGTATTTCGGATCGGGCATTTGGTTGTAGAGCCGCACGATTTGCGGCGCCATTTTCTTTGTGACCGTGCCGGCGACGATCATGAGATCCGCCTGCCGCGGCGATGGCCGGAAGACTTCGCCGCCGAACCGCGCCAGATCATACTTCGAAGCCGCCGTCGCGATCATCTCGATTGCGCAACAGGCGAGACCAAACTGCAGCGGCCAGATCGAATTGCGCCGACTCCAGTTGTAAAGCTCCTGGGTTGAAGTCACCCAGATGCCCTGTTTCTGGAGCTCACTCCGCAGCCCCTCGTCAACGCCTTCGCTCATCGTGTCCTGGCCCAGTCCAGGCACCCTTTGCTCCACGCCCAAACCAGTCCCTCCATCAGGAGCAAGACAAACACGAGCATGGCGATAAAGGCGCCAACGGGCAGGCCGGTGAACGCCACCGCGAATGGGATCAGGAAGATAGCTTCCACGTCGAAGATCAAAAAGATGATGCAGTAGAGATAATACTGCGATTGGAACTGCACCCTGGCTTCGCCGAGCGATTCAATCCCGCATTCATACGTCGCGTTCTTTGCCGGCCCGGGCCGTGGAGGTTGCACAAAGCGCCGCCACATCCAGGCCAAGGCCAAAGGTCCAAGCGGAAAGATCAGCGCCACTCCGCACAGAATGACCAGGAAAAAGTAGGGACTCGGTGCCTCCATTGGTCGGAAGGATTCAATTAGCCACGGATTAACACAGAGGAAACACGGATGAGGAAGGTCGTGTCTTTCTTCATCTGGGCGAATCCGTGTTCATCTCTGGCTAATGATTTCTTCATCAAAGGCGTGACGCTTCCGTTTACACCACGCCCTGGTCGACCATCGCGTTCGCCACTTTCAGGAAGCCTGCAATGTTCGCCCCGTTCACGTAGTTTCCCGGGGTGCCGTATTTCTCTGCCGTCCCGTGGCAGACTTCGTGAATGGTCCTCATAATGTTAAACAGCCGCGCGTCTACTTCCTCGCGCGTCCAGGAAATGCGCATGCTGTTTTGCGCCATCTCCAGCCCCGAAGTAGCAACGCCGCCTGCGTTCGCCGCCTTGCCCGGCCCGAAAAGAATCTTCGCTTCCAGAAACTGTTCTACGCCGGCGACCGAGGTCGGCATGTTGGCCCCTTCTGAGACCACGTAGACGCCGTTCCGCAGAAGATTTGCGGCGTCCTTCTCGTTGATCTCATTCTGCGTCGCGCTTGGAAAAGCGCAATCCGCCTTGTGATTCCAAAGCGGATTATGGTCGAGCGCGGGATCGATCGAGGTATAAACGGAGCCTTTGAACTTGTCGGCGTAATCTGAGATCCGTCCGCGCTGCCTGTTCTTGAGATCCATGACAAAGGCCAGCTTCTCACGGTCGATCCCTGCCTCGTCATAGATGTAGCCGGCGGAATCCGAGAGCGTGACCGCCCGCGCGCCTAACGAGATCAGTTTATCGACCGTATACTGCGCGACATTGCCACTGCCCGAGACCAGGCAAGTCTTGCCCGCCAGATCCTGCTTCCGCGTTTTCAGCATCTCCGCCGCGAAATAAACGGCGCCATAGCCCGTCGCCTCCGGCCGGATGACGGAGCCACCCCACGTCAAACCCTTCCCCGTCATCACCCCGGTGAACTCGTTCCGGAGCCGTTTATACATACCGAAGAGATATCCGATCTCGCGCGCGCCGACGCCGATGTCTCCCGCCGGCACGTCCGTATCCGGGCCGATGTGCCGGAACAATTCGCACATAAACGCCTGGCAAAACCGCATCACCTCGCTGTCGCTCTTCCCTTTCGGATCGAAATCGGCGCCGCCTTTGCCGCCGCCCATCGGCAAGGTGGTCAACGCGTTTTTGAACACCTGCTCGAAGGCGAGGAACTTCAGGATGCCGAGATTGACCGATGGATGAAAACGCAATCCGCCTTTATACGGCCCGATCGCGCTGTTCGTCTGAATGCGAAACCCGCGGTTTACGTGCAGTTCGCCTGCATCGTCCTGCCAGGCTACGCGGAATATGACGACGCGCTCCGGCTCGATGATACGCTCGAGGATCTTGGCGCGGCGATACTCAGGATGGCGATCGAGCACGAGCGTTAACGACTCGGCCACCTCGAAGACAGCCTGATGAAACTCCGGTTCGACCGGATTCCTGGCCTTCACATCGGCCATCAATTCTGAAACGTATTCGTTCACTTAAAACGTCAGGCCTTGTCTCTGCTTTGACCGGGACTGTTACGGTATGTCCGGCCATCGCTCGAAAACGAAGCACAAAGTTTCGTCTGGAGCACAGGCGTCCCCGCCTGCTGTCTTTTGATCCACCAGCCGAGACGGCCGTGCTCCAGCGATTCCGCCTTGCTTTAAAAAACCCGGATCGCTTTTCTTCATCGCGGTGCTCATTGCTCTCGACCAGATTTTCGTCTCGGCCAAGCAATGGCTCCTTACGCTGTTTTCGGGCGCGCCGGATTGGATCACGCAGATCGCCTCAGGCCTGATCAGCATCTCCGGCATGCTCGGAGTTTTCCTCGGGCTTTTCGCCCTCATGTCCGTAATGGAGCGGAAGATTTTGGCGCGCATCCAGAACCGCTATGGGCCTAACCGCGTCGGACCGTTTGGCCTCCTCCAGCCGGTCGCCGATGGCATCAAGCTCCTCATCAAGGAAGACATTGTGCCGTTGCGCGCGGACAAGGTTGTCCACTTCCTCGCGCCTATCATGGTGGCGGCGCCCACAATCTTGGCTCTCGCCGTTATCCCCTATGGGCGGAACATGACGCTGTTCTCGATCGATGGCGGCATCCTGTTTTTTTTTGCGGTCGGTTCGGCGACGGAGCTCGCGGTCTTCATGGCCGGGTGGGGGAGCAACAATAAGTTTTCCATGCTTGGAGCAATGCGAGCCATAGCGCAGATGGTGAGCTACGAGTTGCCGCTTCTGGTCACGGTGCTCCCAGTCGTGATGGTCGTCGGCTCGCTCACTCCCGACGCGATTGTCGCTGCGCAAAGCGGCTACCTGCTCGGCCTCGTGCCGCATTGGTTCGCTTTCACGCCCTGGGGCGCAGCAGCCTTCCTTTTGTTCTTCGTCTCAGGCCTCGTCGAATCCAACCGCACACCGTTCGACGTCCCGGAAGGCGAATCGGAAATCGTCGCCGGACATATGACGGAATATTCCGGATTCAAATACGCGACCTTCTTCCTCGCGGAATACTTCGGCATGTTCGCGGTCAGCGGTCTCGCCGTCACGCTGTTTCTCGGCGGCTGGCATGCGCCGATTGCCGCGCTTCAATTAGTTCCATCGTATGCCTGGTTCTTCGGGAAACTGTGTCTGCTGCTTTTTGTCTTCGTCTGGTTACGCGGAACGCTGCCTCGTATGCGGGTGGATCACGTCATGAATTTCGCCTGGAAATTCATGCTTCCGATGTCCTTTGTGTGCCTCTTCGCGGCCGCGATCTGGCATTACCAGGCGCGCGGCCTGGCGGCCTGGCTCTGGTCCCTCGGGATCGTCGTCGCTGCCTATCTCGGATTATCGCAAGTGCTCCAGACCGGTAAAAGATTCGCGCCTCGCACCTATCGCTTCGCCGAATGAGCCCCGCCGCTTTTTTGATCATCGCGATCATCACCCTGGCGGGCGCGCTCGCCGCCGCCACGCTCCCGAAGCTGATCCACGCCGCGCTCTGCCTGGTGGTCGCCTTTCTCGGAATCGCGGCGATTTACTTCCTGCTCGGCGCGGAGTTCGTCGGGCTGGTGCAGGTCTTCGTCTACGTCGGCGCGGTCGCGGTGCTGATCGTCTTCACCATCCTGCTGACGCGGCGCGAGGAGGAGGAGGCAGTTGGCTTCAGTTGGGGCGGCGTCGGGATCTCCTTCGCCGTTTTCGCTGGATTAATGTGGGCGATCGTTCGCACGGCTCTCCCTTCCACTGAAGGCGGCGTTGAGGTTCTCACGGTCAAACGGATCGGCGAAGTCTTAATGGCGGACTATGTCTGGCCGCTGCAGTGCGTAGGGCTGCTGCTGACCGCGGCGCTCATCGGCGCGCTCGTCTTGGTGATGGAGGAAAAGAGGTGATGCTGCAGCGCGCCATTCTTTGCTTGGGGAGCGCGTGCGCCTCGCACGCTCTTTTCGGCGCCTCGCCGAAAAGCCTCTGCGCGCAGCCATCAGACGTAATGGCGGATGAAAGAAAAAGTTCGCGATGGCGGGGGCGCCATCGCCAGCGTGCGGGGCGCACGCGCTCCCCAGAATGACTCCCACGCTTTCACTCTTCCTCGTCGTCTCCTCCGCCCTTTTCTCGAT
>JACCXA010000232.1 GCA_013697365.1 Chthoniobacterales bacterium | reverse complement strand
CTGGCGGAAAAGGCGCTCGAAGCGAAGGCCAAGCGTGGGGCGATTGTTATTATCGAGCCCAATAGCGGCGACATCCTGGCGATGGCTTCGTGGCCGACATACAATCCGAACGCCTTTATCCCTGCGATCTCGGCGGAAAAGTTTAAAGAACTTCAGGACGATCCGAACATTCCACTTCTACCGCGGGCTTTCCGTTCCTCGTACCCGCCGGGTTCTGTCTTCAAGGTCGCGGTCGGCATCGCCGCTCTCGAGAGCGGGATCCGGCCAGATGACCAATACGACTGTGTGCCCGCGCTGCAGGTCGGCAACGTGACCTTCCACAACTGGAAGAAGACAGACCGCGGCCCGCTCAATTTCGTCGAGGCCTTCACCGAATCTTGCGATACATGGTTTTATCAGGCCGGGATCAAGACCGGGGCTGAACCGATCATCGATTGGGCGCTCAAGATGGGATACGGAGCCAAATGCGGGATCCCGTTGCGGGGCGAAGTGGAAGGCCGGATTCCGAACGACAAGTACATGAAGGAAACGCATGGACGAAAGTTGTTGAATGGCGACATCGCCAATCTCTCGATCGGTCAGGGTGATTGCGAGGTGACGCCGCTCCAGATGGCGCAATCGATGGCGATTGTGGCGACCGGCGGGATCTTCTACCAGCCGCGTTTGGTTTTGCAGGTACAGAAGCTCGATAACGAAATCGTCACCGCTTATCAGCGGCGGGAGAAGCGCACGCTCAACGTCTCTCCGCTGACGATGGGGCAATTAAACGAAGCGATGGTCGACGTGGTGACCGCGCCGAGCGGGACGGCGCACCAGGCGGCCGTCGGCAACGTGGACGTGGCGGGAAAAACCGGCACCGCGCAGTGGGGACCGAAGAAGAAAGAGCGCACCGCGGCCTGGTTTGCGGGCTTTCTTCCAGCGAAGCAACCGCAGTTCGCATTTGCCGCACTGTACGAGGGGGATGTTGGCGCGGATGTCCATGGCGGGAGTCACGCCGCACCGATGATCGGCAAGATCTTCAAGGAGGTTTATAAAAGTGCGGAAAATGGAAACAGCCGGCGGCGCCGGCGCGCGCAACCGGAAGGGCAATCGACGCCTCCCGTGGAAGAGGCGAATGGCGAAGATCGCTCGAATTAGACGACTTCCTGTTGCAGCGGGTCTCTGACCGCGGAAGGGCTTAGCCTGACTAAGCGGTTGGTCGAAGATTGGTCGACCGCGCGGGCCGTAGCGGCAACGCCTCGTTGCTCGGTAGTTTCCGCGGCGCCCTCGCCGCGAGTTCCGTTGCCTGGCGTTCCCTGTGTGTCTAATCCGGGCGGCGAGGGCGCCGCTGGAACTTCCGGCGACGGAGGCGTCGCCGCTACGACGGGGCCGCGTGATTTGCCAATTCCAACTGCATGGATACGGCTTGGGCGCGGGGCACCCTAGACAGCAACCGGGAGTTCCATGGTGCCTTTGAATTTCGGTTCCTCCCGCTCGACGCCGAAATTCTCTTCGTAGAGCTCGGCGATTTTCGCCATTTCCTCGTTCGTTAGGCGCGGACTCTCCGGCGCTTGGGCAAATTCGATCAGCTGCGCTTCCTCGTAGATATTAGGAAGCGTGGAGGCGACGCGTTCATCCGCGAGCAGCCATTGCAGCGCGGCCTGGCCGAGCGTGCGATCCGGACCTTCCAAAAAGCGGAGACGATCGACCTTCTGCACGCCGTTCAGGAGCCAACTGCGCGGCCGATGAAGACGATGATCGCCCGGTGGGAAAACAGTGTCGGGCGTATATTTTCCCTCCAGCATTCCGGATGAATGCGGAACGCGGATGAGGAACATCGTGTCTTTATCGGCTTCCGCGGCAGCTCGGTGAAGGGCTTGGCCAGGATGCTGTTCCAGCAGGTTGTAGATGTGCTGGACGCTCGTGATCTCGCGTTCCCGGATGCAATTGATGCCTTCATACATCCAACCAATCGCCGGCCCGAGAGCGACGCCGGAGCAGCGCACTTTCCCGCTCGTCTTTAGTTCCTCAAGGCGAGTCCAGAGAGCGTCATCTTCAATCTGCTCCATGCGAATATTGTGCAGCTGAAGAAGGTCAATGCGGTCGGTCTTAAGCCTCCGCAAGGCGGCTTCCGTGGCCCGCGTGATCGCGTCCGGCGAGAAGTCTTGTGGAATTTCGCGCTGGCCGCGCCCGCGGGTCTCGCCATGCGTGACGAAGTCATAGCCGACCTTGGTGGCGATGACGATTTCCTCGCGCTGTTTCGGGAAAGCCTTGGCGATGAGTTCCTCGCTTAAGCCGTTGCCGTAGGTGTCTGCGGCATCAAAAAGTGTGATGCCGAGATCGAACGCTTTATGCATGAGCGCGATCGCTTCTCCTGCGGTGAACTGGCCCCACCAGCCGGTGGAGATGGTCCAGAGGCCAAAGCCAACTTCACTAACCGAGAGGTCGGTGTTTTTGTAGGTGCGGAAGCGCATGCCGCAAATAACAGCGCGCTGTGCGGCCCGCAAGGTGTCCGCCCTCACTGAAAGACGTGAATTATGAGGCTGGCCGCTAAGTGACATGCGGCCAAAGCTGGTTTTTAGTGCGGTGCGATGCAGCGTGACTTCAGGAATTCCGCTCTTCTCATTGTCGGCCACGGCTCCACCGTAAATCCCGATTCAAGCGCGCCGAATCTGGCGCACGCGGCGGACATTCGACGACGCCGTCTTTTCGCCGAGGTGGCCTGCTGCTTCTGGAAAGAAGAACCCAGCATGCGCGACGCTCTCCTCTTCTTTCGCGACTCATCGATTCGGGAAGTTTATGTGGTGCCGAATTTTATCAGCGAAGGATATTTCACGCAGACAGTCATTCCGCGAGAGCTGGAACTCAGCGGCCGCACCACGGAGCGAGCGACGGGTCAGGCCTGGCATTATTGCGGACCAGTCGGCAGTCATCCGATGATGACGGAGTTGCTGCTGCAACGCGCCGTCGAAGTGGCGCCGGGTGTGCCCGAAAAAGAGACGAGCCTCCTGATTGTAGGGCATGGCACGAACCTGAACGACAACAGCGCGGTCGCGGCGAAACGCGAGGTGGAGGCGATTCGGAGACTGGATCGGTACGCGGCTGTCCTGAACGTTTACATGGAAGAGGCGCCCCTCGTCTCCGATTGGGCCAAGCTTGCGCAAACGGCAAACGTCGTAATCGTGCCGTTTTTTGTTTCAGACGGACTGCATAGCTACGAAGACATCCCGGTTTTACTCGGAATCGACGTGGGCCCGGGCGGGTCGGCCACGGACCGAAAAAATGCGGGGGAAGTCTTCCGCCAGAATCCGTATCACCTGTGCGGCCGCAATCTGTATTACGCGAGTTCGCTGGGGACCGATCCGCGCTTTGCGGAAATCATCGTCGAGCAAGCGGAGGCGTTTGACCGCCATCGCACTCTGCCTATGGAATCCGTGACGGAGAGTTTAGTCGCGTGAAAGATCGGAAAACGCTCAAGATGCTGCAGGAGCTGGGAGCATTCATCCTCGCCGGAGCTAAAGGTCCAGCGGACGTGAAGCAGATGTGCGAGATGATCCGCGACGCGGGCGCCTGGCGATGGGTGGGTGTCTATAAGATAAGCCGCGGGAACCTCGTTATCGTGGCCGGTAGCGGCGACGATCCACCCTGTTATCCAAAGTTTCCGGTGACGCAGGGGCTGTGCGGCGCAGCGGTGGAAACGCGCGAGACGATCGTGGCGAACGACGTGCGGAATGAGGTGCGCTATCTGCCCACGTTCAACAGCACACTTTCGGAAATCGTCGTTCCAGCGATCAGCGCGGCCAATCGCGTCGTGGGTGTGATCGCGGCCGAAAGCGGTAAGGTGAATGCGTTCTCGAATGATGATCGGGAGGTGCTCGAGCGTGTCGCCTCGTTGATGGGCCACGCGTTCAAGTGAGCGAGTCGGCGCTGCCGATGCGGCGCCCAGACGCCTCGGTCGATTGGTTGGAAGTTTTGCCGTGCTGCATCGGCGAGATCCGCATCATGCATCGAGCGGCAGGGAGCTTTACCGTAAGTCATCGCGACGACACCGGTCTTGAGGGTCTGGCGGTTTACCGCGACGCCGACGCGGCTATAGAGCTGGCGCGTTACGATGATGCCGGCCGCTATCGGTCATTAAAGACCGCGCCGAATTTGCGGCACGGCTGGCTCTTTGTGTTGGATCGGCTGGAGCAGGCACGGGAAGTGATAGAGCATTTTTACCCGGGACGCGCGGCTGCCTACCAAACTTGGCGGAGCGGAGAGCTGCGAACCACGCCGCTGCGCGAGACGCTGGGCCGGCAGACGGGGATGTATCGGGCTTCGGCAAAAATTAGCGAGCGGCAGGCAGACGAACTCGTCGGGACGTTTTGTCGATCGGACGGCGGGTGTTTGCGGACCATTCTCTGGAAACGGGATGCCGCGGGAGCCTCGCCGTCGACGCTGTTGCCCAAGGTGAAATTCGATCCGGAGTTCGATCAAACAGGCCGTGACGAAGCAGCGCGTCCACTGCTTTGCCAGGAAGCTTGTAATCTTCTCGTGGCCGCGGCGCGTAATGTGGTTAAGGGCGGCCAATGATCCTGCGCGCGAGGCATGTCGTCTCGATGGAGGGCGCGCCGATTGAAAATGGCGCGGTCGTTGTGGAAGGAAGCATCATTACCGATGTCGGACGCTGGTCTGACTTAAAGCGCGAAAGGCGCGGCGAGGTGCTCGATCTGGGCGAATGCGCCTTGCTGCCGGGGTTGATCAACGCCCACTGTCATCTCGACTATACCGGCTTGCGGGGAACAATCCCTCGACCCGCGTCGTTCACGAGCTGGATCAGGGACATCAATGAACGCAAGGCCGCGCTTTCGCCGGAGGATTATCTGAGATCCATAGGGGAGGGCTTTGCGGAAGCAGCTCGCTTTGGAACGACGACGATTTTAAATCTGGAGGCGTTTCCGGAGTTGCTCTCGAGCATGCCCCCGCCGCTCTTGCGAACGTGGTGGTTTCCGGAATTCATCAACTTTCGCACTCCATGCGCGCCCGGCGAAATAATCGAGGAGCTGCGCCGGGATCTCGGGCGAGAAGGATGGCTCGGGGGATTTGGCCTGGCACCCCACGCGCCCTACACAGCTTCGGCGAAGTTGTATAAGGACGTGGCAGAGAGGTCCCGCACGCATCAGCTTCCGATCACGACGCACCTGGCCGAATCAGCCGAGGAGAAGCAGATGTTCGGAAGCAGGTCCGGGCCCTTGTTTGAACTTATGGAAGACCTCGGACGATCGATGGACGACTGCGGGGGAATCACCCCGCTGGCTTTGCTCCTGCGGATGGGAGTGATGGATGAACGTTGGATCGTCGCTCACCTCAATGAGTTACCCGAGCGGGACCTGGCGAAGCTGTCCGACACGCCGAAATTTCACATTGTCCATTGCCCGCGCAGCCATCGCTACTTCGGTCATGAGCCGTTTCGGATGGAAGCGCTGCGCGACCTCGGTTTCAACATATGCGTCGGGACAGACAGTCTTGCCAGCAACAACGATCTTAGCCTTTTCTCCGAACTGCGGCACCTG
>JACCXA010000218.1 GCA_013697365.1 Chthoniobacterales bacterium | reverse complement strand
CATCGGGTCGGCGTCGGCAATTCCGGATATGTGGCCAAGGCCGGCGTGCTTCAGATGCTCGATGATCGGCATCACAAAACGGTTTCCGGCCTCTGTTTTCGCTGCGCGGGAGTGGCCGCGAACGCGCACCCAGGCCTCGACAAATGGGCCGACAAGCCACGGCCAAACGGTGCCTTGATGATAGCTGCCGTCGCGCTGGGCGACGCTCCCGCCGTAGTGACCGGAATAACCAGGCTCGCCGGGCGCGAATGAACGCAACCCGAGCGGCGTGAGCAGCCGTGCTTCGACCGCATCGACCACTTTGCGCGCTTTTTCCGGCGAGAGCAGGACGAGCGGCAGTCCGCCAACTGCGAAGATCTGATTCGGGCGGAAAGCGCCATCGACCGCGCCGGATTCATGATCGCAATCGACGACATCGTATAAGAACTCACTATCTGGATTCCAAAAGCGCTCTTCGAACGCAAGCTGCCCTTTCGCGAAGACCATCTGCCAACCTGCGGAGAACTGGGCGCCGATCGCAAGCGCGTTCAGCCAGAGTGCCTGGATCTCCACCGGCTTGCCCATGCGCGGCGTGATCTCGCGTCCATCGACTCGCGCGTCCATCCACGTGAGCTGGTAACCACGCTCGCCCGCCGCAAGAGGCCATCATCATCTGCACGGATGCCGAAGCGCGTGCCAGCGTGATAGCCGGCGAGAATCGCTTCGACGGCCGCGCGCAGTTTCGCCGTGTGGCAATCGCCCGTCAGCTCCGGCTTTTTTTTGACCGCGCGGAGGTAATCGCCGACGGCGATGACATACCAAAGCGACGCGTCGACGGAATTGAACTCGGGCTCATAACCCTGATCGGGAAAGCGATTCGACAGCATGCCTTCAGAAACGACACCGGCCCACTCGACCAGGATATCGCGCGCATCCTCCAGCCGTCCGGTCGCAAGACAAAGACCGCGGACCGAAATGAACGTGTCGCGTCCCCATCACCAAACCATGGGTACCCGGCGATGATCGTCTTGCCGCGGCCGCGCCTAATGAGATAAGCATCTGCGGCGCGATGGAGCGGCGTGGGAAATTGTTTCCGGCGGTGCAGCTCGCTTGCGCGAACGTCGGCATATCTGGTTTCGATCCCGATTGTAGCCGTGGGCGTTGAACGCTGCTGGTCTAAGGCCTGGTCACGTTCGTTCCGGCCGGGGTCAGCGCCCCCTGCCAGAACATCCGCGGCGAGCACCAGCACCGCCGGATGATCGGAAAGATTAAACTCGAAGACGCCGGGCGCGGCCAGGTCCTCAATTGCGTCGAGGCCACGGACCTGTTCCTGGCTGTAGAGGAAGTTGCGATACCACTCGGGCTGGGCTTGGTAGCGGCCGTTTGATTGTGCCACAACCGGAGGCAATCCGTCGTAGCCACGACAGAGGACGCGCTCGCCGTCTCGCTCCGCCCCAAATCGGAACGCGCCGTTCCCGTGATGGGTCGAATGAAAATCGCGACCGGGAAAGAACGGGCGAACGCGCAGCGTTACGCCCGCTGTAGCTGGGGGCGCTGACCCGGCTGATCTGGCGCGTGGCCACCTCCGGGATGGCCGGGGTCAGCGCCCCCGGCTACAACGTCGAGAATTCGCCACGAGATAAAAATCGCCGAACCGCCCGGCCTAACGAATAGTTCCTGCTCAACGAGCAGACCCCTCGAGCCGAAATCGCCAGCGCGGCCAGGGCTCATATTCGAACGACTCGATCCGGGAAGCTACGTCGCGATGAATGACGTCCGGCGCGTAGCGTTGCGAAGAAAGCGCGAAGCGACCGTGCGGCGTCTCGACAGTTGCGTCGAACCCATTCACCAGGACCACGCGCCCCGCCGGCGGCGTAGTCGCAGTGAGCAGCAGCTCGTGGTAACGCCGTGTCCGAATTCCCGAGACCGTCCCGCTCGCAAACCCGCCGAGGCCGTCCGCCTCGATCCACTCTGCGTTGGGATCAATTGGATTCACTGGGCGAGCCGGAAACGAAGCGAAACAGGAGAATAATGAGAGCGAGCGCGACGAGAATGAGCATGGTTAACCTCCGGTTTCGAAGCCGGGATAAAGTGTCATGCCGCCACTCGGCGCACCGTAATGGCTGATGCTCGGGCAAAAGTGCGGAAAAAGCCGAAGGCACAGGAGTCGAGTACTTATCGATAAGCAAGGCACTGGTTTCGGGTCCAGAA
>JACCXA010000204.1 GCA_013697365.1 Chthoniobacterales bacterium | reverse complement strand
TTGCTGGTCAATGTTGTCGCCGTCTCGCTGGCGTGGACCACCAGGTCGGTGATGGCGCTCCTCGCGGCTCTCGTTGCGACGCTGGCGACGGCGGCCTTGTGGATCGTGACCGCTCCGCCAGCGAAGGAGAGCGTTACCGGAATTCTGATGGTGGTCGGCGGCTTCGGCGTTTTCTTCGCGACCGCCTCCACCTTCCTGACACGAAAGCTCGGCCTCGCCGCCACGGATGGGCGTCGCCATCTGCCCGCACTCGCGGCCGCCATGCCGTTCGTGCTCCTCCTGATGTTAGTCGCGAAACTTCCGATCGGAGTGCCCACGGCGGTCTTCGCCGTCGCGCTTTTGCTCGCGGCGGTCTTGCTCGGGTTGGGAATCGTTTCGCGGACGAGCTGGATCGCAGTCGTCGCTCTCGCCTTCAGCTGGGCGGTGGAACGCGAATGGCATGCGCTTCATTACCAGAACACCCACGCGCTGCTCGCGCTCGGCTGGTATGTCCTGTTTTTTGTCGTCTTTGCCGCTTACCCGTTTTTTTCCACGGAAAAACGCGCGCCGTTGCCATGGGCGATCGGGGCGATGTCGGGTGTTCTGCATTTCTGGCTCATCTTCGACGTCATTTCCGCCGCTTATCCCCACCTCCGCAACGGCCTCTTGCCTGCTTTGTTCGTCCTGCCTTTTGCGTTTGGCATCTGGCACCTGCTCAAGAAATGCGGTGTGGCGCCGGCGTCTGGCGACGCGCGCCTCGCCTGGCAGGGCGGCGCGGCTTTGCTTTTCCTCAGCCTCATTTTCCCCATCCAATTCGAGGGCGAATGGATCACGCTCGGGTGGGCGCTCGAAGGTTTTGCGCTCCTTGCTTTTTTCCGCTTTGTCCCCAATTCCGGCTTGCGTCTCGTCGGTGCCGGTTTGCTCAGCCTGGCCTTCGTGCGCCTTGCTTTGAATCCCGCAGTCTTCGAATACCATCGCCGCGCCGAAATTCGGATTTGGAACTGGTATCTTTACGCCTACGGCATCACGAGCCTCTGCCTATTGGGTGGGGCGCGCCTCGTGCAGGAGTTCCGCGAAACGCAGCTCGCCCGCGCCATCCCGCGTCTGCTCTACGCGCTGGGCGCGATTCTGGTCTTCTTGCTTTTGAACATTGAAATTGCCGATTTCTTCTCGATCGGGCCAACCCTGACCTTCTCTTTTTCGGGGAATTTCGCGCGCGACATGACTTACTCGATCGCCTGGGCGCTCTTTGCTTTCGCGCTCCTGCTCGTCGGGATGAAAAACAAACTGCGCTACGTTCGCTTCGCGGGAATGGCTCTCCTGCTTGTCACTTTGATCAAGCTATTCCTGCATGATCTCGGCAGCCTGAGTCAGCTTTACCGGATCGGCGCCTTCATCGGCGTAGCGCTGATTCTGATTGTGGCCTCGTTCGTTTATCAACGCTTCCTCCGGCCGGGCATGACCGAAGAAAAAACCTAGGAAGTCTCACGCCAAATGCGAAAAGGAGCGGTTTACTTCAGACTACCCTTCTCGACATACCACTTCAAAAACTCCGGCACGAGGCGCCCGGCTTTGATGAGCGGATCGTTGCTGATCCATTCCCGTGCTTCGTCCGCGGATTCGGTGGTCAGGACAAATATGCCGCGCACGTTGCGGCCGGAGAGATCTTCGACCGGGCCGGCTTTCCGCAGCTTTCCCTGCTCATGCAGCGTCTTCATGTTGGCCATGTGGCCTTCCTGCAATTTCGCAAGCTCCTCCTTCGGAAACTCGGGCGGGTTCGCGGGCCTAACGAGCAGAACAAGCATGAACTTATCGAACTCAAACTTTGCCTTCTCAGCCGGCGCTCCGAAGGGGTAGGTGGGGCTTGGCGTCTGTGCGCCGACGGCTCCTGAGCAGCCGACGAGTGTAACCAGGAGCAACCGCATTAAGGAACGGGATGTCATCCGGTGAAGATGAAAGTTTTGCTTTCCCAAGGCAAGACTTCGAGGAGGCGGGGGCGCCCTGTCCTGCCACGGACTCTGAATCGCCCGCCATCTCCGTGCGGCCAGACGGCTGAGCATCTGAGGCGCCAAATGGAGATCGGAGAAGACTCGCGGCGAAGGCGCCGCGAGAACTTCCGGCGACGAGGCGTCGCCGCTACGGGACCGTCCCGGCTTAGCGCGCTGACACGGTCTTGGGTCCGAGCAATCGATCGCGGCCTACGAGGTAGAGCAGGACCATCAGCACCGCGAATGGAATCAACGCGAGAAAATTTGCGTACGGGCCGCGGAAGAACGGATTGTTCGCCGTGGACCATTCTTCGATTCGCGTGCTGTAAACCGCGAGACGAGGCACGCCCTGCATGATCGCGATCACGATGCCGGCCAAAGCGCCGCCGGCGATGTAGCCGGACGCCAGAAGCACGCCGGAGCTCTTGTCGCCTTCGGCGGTCAGCTCTTCGGGCGTAAGTCTCTTATGACGGAATTTTTCCCGGCGCAGATAGCGATCGACCAGCCAGCGAATCAGTCCGCCGATAAAAATGGGGCTGGAGGAGGCCAGCGGCAGATAAACTCCGACCGCGAAAGCGAGGGAAGGGATGCCGCTCATCTCCAGCACGATCGCGATCATCACGCCTAACAAGACCAAACCCCAGGGAAGCTCACGGCTGAGAATTCCTTTGATGATGTAGGACATGAGCGTCGCCTTGGGCGCGTCGAATTTCTGGACAGCGCTGCCATCAGGGCGCACGCGGTGGGTTCCATTAATGCCCGGATCGACCAGGTAGGTTGCCTGACCCTGTTCGTTCACGAGGAAGCGCTGCGAGGCACCGCCGGAAGGATCGGGACGATGCCAGACGCGATAGTTATTCTGATCGCCGACCGACTGCGGACCTTTGAGCTTTTCACTGCCTCCCAGCGACGCGCCTTCCGCGCGCAGATCAGCCGGAAAATTCCGCGAAATCTTGTACGCGATCTGGCCCGCCCCGTTGACCAGGTAATCGGCAGGCGCTAGTCCGTCGATCATCGGCTGGGGACCGTTAGGCTGATTAACGAAGAGGCGAAAATCTTCCGGTGCGGGTTTGAGCGTTTCCGAGAAAGGCACGAGCGCGGCGGCCGGAACAGTCGCGCCTCCGTTTACAGGCTCGAAGGTGGTGGCCGGGACGTAAACGGTGGAGGCATTGTTCAGCGTCAGCAGAATCGGACCAAGGATGAGTGCGGAAGCGAAAGCGCCGAGCAGGATCGCGATCTGCTGATATTTCGGCGTCGCGCCGACGAGGAAGCCGGTCTTCAGGTCCTGCGATGTCGTGCCGCCGTTCGATGAGGCGATACAAACAATCCCACCGATCGAAAGCGCGGTGACGAAGTAATTCGGCCCGGTCCAGCCGACGAGGAGAAAGATCAGGCACGTCAGCAGGAGTGTCGCGACCGTCATGCCGGAGATCGGGTTTGAGGTGGAACCAATCTCACCGGTCAAACGCGAGGAGACAGTCACAAAAAGAAAACCGAACGCGACGATGAGAAGGGCGCCCAGCAGGTTCCATTGCAGGCCGAGCTGGGGGACGGCCATAATGACAGCGATGATCGCCAGGCAACCGCAGATCACGAGCTTCATCGAAAGATCCTGATCGGTCCGCGGCGCGCGTTCCGTGGTTGCGTGACTGCCGCGCAAATCGCGCAGTCCGCCTTTTAAGCCGTGCCAGATTGTCGGCAAAGATCGAAAGAGGCTGATGATTCCACCCGCCGCAACGGCGCCAGCGCCGATGTAGAGCACGTACGCGCCGCGGATGTCGTTCGGCCCCATCTCGCTGATCGGCATGGTTCCCGGCGGCACAACGCCGACAACTTTCTCGCCAAAAAATTTGATGGCTGGAATGAGGACCAGGTAGGCTAGGACGCCGCCTGCGCACATGATAGAGGCGATGCGCGGTCCGATGATGTAACCGACGCCGAGGAGAGCGGGCTCGACCGTCGCTGAAATCGAGCCGGCCTTGAAGGGGGCGCCAAAGACTTTTTCGGGATCGCTCTTCCAGCTTTTGAAGGCCCCCATCGCTGCCTGATAGAGAAAGCCGATGCCGAAGCCCGCGAAAATGATCTTCCCGCCACTGACTGTTTTCTCGTCCGGCAGAGCGGAGGTCGACTCCGTTGGCCCCGGGGCCGCGGCGGCCTTGAGGACCTCCGCGCAGGCTGTGCCCTCCGGATATTTCAGGATGCCATGTTGGTCGACAATGAGTGCGCGGCGCAGCGGAATCATCATCAGGATTCCCAACAAGCCGCCGAGCGTCGCGACCAGCATGACGCGCGTGATCTCGAGATCGAAACCCAGAATCATGATTGCCGGCATCGTGACGCCGAGGCCGAAAGCGATCGATTCGCCAGCCGAGCCGGCAGTCTGGACGATGTTGTTCTCGAGAATGGTCGCGTCGCGCATTCCCATCTTCGAAAAAAGCCGGAAGAGCGTAATAGAAAGGACCGCCACTGGAATCGAGGCGCTCACGGTTAGGCCAACCTTCAGAACGAGGTAGAGCGAAGAGGCTCCGAAAATCATGCCGAGGGCCGCGCCGACGATCAACGTCCTCAGGGTAAGCTCCGGCATTGTCGTCGAAGCGGGGATGTAGGGCCGGAACGAAGCCGCCAGTGGATTCATCGGTTTGGAACCGACGATGTCAGGGAACTCGTTAGGGGGATTTGCGGGGTTCTGGGCCATACGATTTACAATCGGATATCAGGGAAGACCCGCGCGCGAAGGGGTGCAGGAAAATGAACCAGCCACCGCAAAATGGTGCTGCGCCGTTATCGGCAGAACGATGGGCCACCTGAGGATACCGGTACTCCTTTGCACCGCGCAGGTGAGTCGCTCAGGCCGGGGAGGCTGACGGCCTCCCCGGCTGGCGGGTCTGGATTTTGCGCCTCTCGGCGCGTTTACGGGGTGTGCCTAGAAAAGGCCAAGCACCTTCAGGACGACGATGATGACGATGATGACTCCGATAATGTAGAAGATGTTTCTGTTCATATGGAAGTGCTGATTAGCAGCGCTACCCACTCCTGACCAGATGTTTCGCGATTGGCGGGCGATGTATTCCTCCCACGGTGTGCTTCCCTTCGGGCGGCCGGCGCGGCGATTGTATTCAGAATTGCCCTCGCGGAAGAGCGCTTACGCGCTGAGAGAGCCGCAAGGCAGCCGTCGTTCCCGCTCTACTCTTTCGCTTCTTTGCCCCACAGCTTTTCGAGATAACCCGCGCGCCCGGAGCCGACAGAATAGGCTTTATAGTCCGCCGTGTTCTTGAGGTAATATTTCTGGTGATACTCTTCCGCGGGATAAAACTTCGTCGTCGGCAGAATGTCGGTGACGATCGGCTTCTGAAACTTTCCTGATTTGCCGAGCGCTTCTTTGGAGGCCTCAGCGGCTTTCTTTTCCTCTTCGCTCGCGAAGTAAATCGCGGCCTGATAACTCAAGCCCAGGTCGGCAAATTGCCCGTTTCCCTGCGTTGGGTTGATCTGGCGCCAGAAAATGTCGAGCAACTTTTCATAGGAGATTTGCGCCGGATCGTAGGTCACTTCGATCGCTTCGCGGTGCTGCGTCTTATGCCCAGAGACGGCGCTGTAATTGGCGTCCGAATCCTTCCCGCCAATATAGCCGACAGAAGTTTTTAGGACGCCTTTCGCTCTATCGTAAGGCGGTTGCATGCACCAGAAGCAGCCGCCGGCGAAGACAGCCGTTTTGTTGACGGCAGGCGAGGCTTCCTGCGCTTGCGCGAGAGGAGCAGCAAAACCGACGAGGGCGAGGAGGATGAGGAAAATCTTGGACATATGAAATGAGAGCGTGATCGAGCAAGGAGTATTCCAGTTATTCGGCGGCGCGTCTCGTCTGGTTGCTCTTTCGCGAAATCACGGGGAAGGATGCGGCCCGATGCGGACCAACCTAAGAATCTTTTCCGGAGCCGAGCTCGTGCTCGAAAGCGTGGTCACACCGCTCGATCTCGCGCGAGGATTTGCTCGCTCGGCTCCGCTCGAGGTGGACCTGGGGTGCGGTGACGGTGCATTTCTCGTCGCGCTGGCCGAGGGAAGTCCCGACCGAAATTTCCTCGGCGTCGAACAAATGCCCGGACGGGTCCGCGGCGCCTGCCGGAAAATTGGCGATCGCGCGCTCCCAAATGCTCGGATCTTGCGGCTCGAGATTTCGCATTCGCTCAGTCTTTTTCCGCGCGGGTCCGTCGATGTCTTCCATCTGCTTTTCCCGGACCCTTGGCCGAAAAGGCGTCACCATGTTCGGCGGGTTGTGACGCCGGAATTCCTGAGGGCTGCGGCGCGTGCGCTGGCCGGTGGGGGAATCTTCCAAATCAAAACAGATCAGGAAGATTACCTTGGCGCGATGAAGCAGGCCGCGGGCGGAGTGCGGGAGTTGGAGGCAATCGTCGAAGATGAGGACCGGCCAGGGCCGACGACAACTTTTGAAGAACGTTTCCGCGCTGCCGGATTGCCGATTTTCCGGCTCACCCTGCGGAAATTCTCCGTGCCAAGGGGCAGTATGGCCGCAACCGCGAGATCGATTTGAGTAGAAGGCAGACGAAAGTGCGTAATCGCAGAATGCGATTACAAGCACGCTGCAAGCGTGCGCTATCCAGAATGTTCCCCACCGCGACTGCCAGCAGCGCGGTCGAAAGAATCACCGAGCCTTCACTCGGAAAGTCTCGGACTCCAGGAACCCTTTCGCTTCCCAGCGTTCCCGAAAGAAACGGAGCGTTACGGCGCCGCTTTTGTCCTGACGGAAAAGTCTTATTTGCCGGGCGGCCAGACCGGCGGCCCACTCTTCGCCGACCGCCTCGTTCTGCGGAAAGGCAACGGACGAGGCCACGATTGCAGTGGGCTGCACGCGATCAAGGAACTCTGCGGAGCCCGACAAACCGGAGTGATGCTGGCCTTTAATGATGATGTCGCTGCGCAGTTCCGCGCCGCTCCCGAGGAGAAGGCGTTCGGTGGCTTCGCCGCTATCGGATAAGATCAGCACCCGCCAGCGTCCCGCGATCGTGAGTTGGATAACGAGTGTCTGATCGTCAGCATTTGAAGAGCGATGTTCCGGTGGCGGGAATAACACCCGCGCGGTCACCTCCCTGCCGATATTCCATTCGTCCCCGGCGACGCAGAGTCGGCGCGGTCGCCCCATTTCTGCGAAGTGCGCGATCAGTTCCCGGTGCACGCTCGACCGGTCCGGCGCCGGAGTATCGAACAAGAAGGCGGGACGAAACGCTCGCACCAGCGCCGCGGTCCCGCCGATATGAGCCGCGTCGCCGTGAGACAGGACGAGGCCATCCAGTTCATTGACGCCTCTTGAGCGGAGATACGGCCGCACGATGCGCTTGAAGTCACGCGCGGCTCCCGGATCAAAGAGCCAGTCGTTCTGCCGCGTCCGAAGATGAACCGCTGCGCCAGTGCCCACATCCAGGGCTGTAATCTCCGCGCGCGCACCCGTCGGCCAATGCAGCAATTCCAGATAAAAGTGGCCGGCCGGCGCGCGGGCAAACAACCCCACGGCCGACAAGATCGCAGCCGCGAGACTCCAATTGGCATTGTTGAAGACCACCGCGACCCACGGTGCGAGCGGTGTGATGAGGAGCGACATCAGACCAACGGCCAGAACGAAGAACGCGATCGGCACTACCACGAGGTTCGCCAGAAGCGAGATGGGCGTGATCAGGTAAAAATACGGCAGGATGAGGGGCACCGAGCCGATCCAGGCCGCGAGCGAGACCGAAGCGCCGCGCGCGATCCCGCCCCAGCTCCATTGCCATGTTCGTTGCAATCCGTTGAGCAAACTTCGCGGCAGGAAAGGATCAGGTTCGCACCACCGCACGAGCCATCGGTATAGTGGTTCCGCGAGCAAAATGATCGCGATCACCACCGTGAAAGAGAGCTGAAATCCGGTTGAGAAAAGCTGGTTCGTATCCCAGCACAACACCATCACGCCCGCGGCAGCGACGCTGTTGCCCGCGAGCACTTTGCGATCGACGAAGAAGCCTCCGAGCAGCACCGCGGCCATGAGCGCGGCGCGAATGCTGGACGCGTTCAAACCTGTCACCGCCGCGTAGAAAAAAAGAGCGGGGATGATGACCGCGATGGCCCATCTTCTCGGGACACGCGCGGCGCTCAAAATCATCCAGAGAAGTTGCGCGACGATCGCGACGTTCAACCCCGAGACGGCGAAGAGATGGAGCGTGCCGGTCTGTTGAAATTGCTCTTCGACCTCTTCCGGCGTCTGATCGCGAACCCCGAGGACCATGCCGCTGATGAGGCCATGCAAATCCGGTGAGTCCTCGAGACCGCGTGCCAGGGAGGTTTGCATCCAGGCGCGCGAATTCTGCGCCGCCCGCATAATGCGGCTGCCACCGCCACGGCTGAGGATCTTTCCATTTTCCGGATAACGCACGAGCAGCGCATGGCGGACATCGCGTCGCGCCAGATAAGCGCGCATGTCAAATTCCCCGGGGTTGCGCGGGCTTTCGATCGGCCGGGCAACACCGAAGAGCTGCAGCTCATCGCCGAAGCGAACTTCTCTGCGCCAGCTTGCCGAGATGGTCGCGTCAGCTGCCTCGGTTTTGCCGTTGCGCGTGATGGACGAGAGTCGAAAGAGGAAGGACGACGTGCCACGAGCTGAGGCTTTCGGTTCGCTGATGACGACGCCCTTCGCGGTCATCGCCTGCGGCGCATCCCCCAGCTCTGCGGCGAGTCTCAGGGACGAAGAAGTTGTCTGCCGGAGGCTGTGCAGGGAAAAGAAGCAGGCGACCACGAACGCGTAGGTCGCGACGGAACTTTTGCGCAGGAATGCGATGGAGGCGATCGCAAACAGCGCGATGAGTCCGGTCATCGGATGAGGCGAAATATCCGCCACGAGGATGCCGATGATGGCGGCAATCCCCAACCCGATGAACGGCTGGCGAGGCCAGGCACCGGGCGGCTTCATGCAGGCCCTCGGCCTAGTCGCTGATGACCGCGTTCAGGACGGTGTCGTGCGCTTCAACGGGTACGGCGTCGTGCAGTTGAAAGGCGAAACAGACCCCCAACTTCGTGGCGCTCCGCCCGCGCCCGTCCAGCAATCGATCGTAGAAACCTCCCCCTCGGCCCAGGCGGTGACCATCGCGCCCGAACGCCAGTCCTGGCACAAGGATCAAGTCAGCCACAAACGGAAGATGCAGGTCAGACTCAGCGCGCAGCGTTTTCGGGATTTCCTTCCGGGCGACGCGCGCGGCGGAGGTGACCCCACCGATATCGACTTCCGTTCGCATCGGCACGAAAAGGAGGACGCGCTCCGCTTTTTGCCATGCTTCTGAATCCAATATTCGGCGGCAGATAAGAGCCGAGCGTTGCATCCGCTCTTCGGCGGTCATGCCGCGCAGAGCCTGCAGCATATCACTCCGCAAGGCCGCTTTCTGCGCCGCGATACCGTCCCTTCCCGTCATGACGGCGAAAGATTTTGATTCACCCTGGCGACCTTATATGCTGGGCCCCCAGTGCCGATTCCTTTTTCGAAAAAAAGCCGGCGAAACGTGGTCCCACCGCCGAAAAACGGGCAGGAAGCCGGCGTCTCCACACGGGTGGGCCTGCGTCCCAGCTCGGATTGGCATAAGCGCAATTTCCTCACGAGCGTGCTCATCCCGTCGCTCTTCACGAAGCGATTGGGAAAGGGCGGTCTGCCCCTTTTCCCTAAAGTCAAGGCGGGCGAAATCTGCATTACCTGGATCGGTCATGCGTCGTTCCTGCTGCAAACGAGAGACGTCAATGTCCTGATCGACCCCAACTGGTCGATGTGGCTCAAGGTGATCAAGCGTTTGAAGAAGCCCGGCTTCGACCTCTTCCATTTGCCGGAGATCGACTTCGTCCTCGTCACGCATGCACATTTCGACCACCTCGATCGGCGCACGCTGCGGAAGGTCGCGGCGGATCAACCGATTGTTGTGCCCATCGGCGTTGGCAATCTCGTGCAGGATCTTGGCTTCAATATCGTCCATGAGATGGATCATTATCAGCGGGTGGAACTCGGCCCGCTTTGCGTCACCATGACGCCCTGTCACCACTGGGGAGCGCGGATGCTGCATGATTCGCATCGCGGCTTCGGCGGGTTCATCATCGAAGCGGAAGGACGCTCCGTTTTTCATTGCGGGGACAGCGCCTACTTCGAAGGCTTCGCCGAAATCGGGAAGCGCTTCGACATCGAGATCGCGCTCCTGCCGATTGGAGCCTATGACCCGCCGAGCGGACGCGAAGTGCACATGAATCCCGAGCAGGCCGTGCAAGCTTTTAAGGAACTGCGCGCGAAGATGCTGGTGCCGATGCACTACGGCACTTTCCGTCTGGGTTACGAGCCGCTCGATGAGCCTCCGGCGCGGTTACTGGTCTGCGCGCGAGAACACGGTGTCGAGAAAAAGGTGCTGGTTATGACGGAAGGAACTCCGGTCGTATTGTAGGGGAGAAAATGAAGGAAACATCGAACACCCAACATCGAACACCGAACATCGAACGCAGAGGTGCCGCCTTCGATATTCGATATTCGATATTCGATGTTCGATGTTTCGTCTTCATCATTTTCGCCGGGCGCTAACGGCGCCCGATGCTCCCCGCTCTCATCTGCGCACACGCCAGCGACCGAATGGGCTTCAACAAGACTCTCGCGTGGCTTTGATTTTAGCCGACGACGATTTGCCGCCAACCGGAGGCGAGACTTCCCATAGCGACGTCGCGGGCGCTCTCGTCGCGGGTGGATCGGTCCTCGCGCTCAGCTCCATCTTGCTCGCGCGCAATCCAAATCTCTTTTGGAATGACGACTACGAGTTATCCATCCTGCCGGTCTTCGCGGACGTGGCCCGAAGTTGGTCGGAAGGTCATCTGCCTCTGCTCAGCCCCTACTCGTGGATCTGCGGCAATCTGGCAGGCGAGTTTCAATACGGAACGTTCTCGGCCTTCGTCAACGCCGCCGTCGTTCTCATTTGGAAGCTGCCCCTCACGTTTTCACAGCAGGCGGCGGCGCTTTCGATGTCGCACCTGTTCTTCTTCGGAATGGGGGGCTATCTCCTCGCGCGCGGTCGAGGTTTGGCCGCGCCGTACTCCACGATGGTGGCGCTGGTCGCGGCCGCAAACGGCTGGGTAATTTGCTGGGGGGCGAGTGATTGGTTCGGGGCCCTCGCCGCGTTGACCTGGCTCCCGTGGGCCTGGTGGGGTTTGGAGCGCGCTTTCGCTCCGCAGCGCGGCCCGTGGCGCTTCGTCTGGCCGGCGCCGTTTGTTTATCTGCTCGTCACGGGCGGGTTTCCCTACACCGTTCTCATGCTTGGGTTGCTCTGTGGTTGGCTGGCGCTGCAGTCTCTCTTCCAGACGCGCGCGCTTTCCTCGATCCTGCCGGCTGCTGCGGGGACCCTGTTAGGAGCGGGACTTTCCTCGCCGGCCTGGCTGGCGCTCTTTGATTATCTCCGCGGTTCCGCGCGCGCGCTGCAGGAAAAGGCGGAGCATCTGCAATGGATCGTCCCACCGGCCGCGCTGCCCGGATTTTTGCTGCCTTCCTGGACGGTGGATTGGGCGGATTTCTCCACCAGGCTCATGCCGCACACTGGGGTGGAATTAGCGTGCGGTCTGGTTCCGCCCGTCGCGCTCTTGGCCGGCATCATCGCGGGCCGTCACCTGCTCGTCAGGCAAATCAAGTGGGACCTCGCTCTTCTCGGGCTGGTCCTGATCATTTCCATGCTCCCGAGTGCGAATGTCTTCCGATGGAGCTTTCGCTGGCTGCCCTTCATTCATCTCGTCCTCGCCCTGTGCGCGGCGAAGGCGCTGCAATATTTCGCGCTACGCCCGGCCGACGGGTCCGCTCGTCGGAGAATGGTGTTCGGCCCCGGTGGCGCGGCTGTCGGGCTCGTCGGGCTTACGGCCGGCGCGATGTATCTGAAGCGTCATGCCTGGCCGACCGATTGGCCTTCGCACTGGCCCTTGACCCTTGGGACGCTGGCGCTCGCCTGCCTTTGGGCGGCCGCGGAAGCACTGCCTCCGCGCTTTCGAAAATTCCAGGCCTGGGTTCCGGCGGGCATCACCTTCGGCGCGCTTCTCGCGACGTATCTCTGCATTCCCACTAATGTCGGAGTACCAAGATATAACCTGGATCAACAGCTCACGGAGCCCGAGCCGCTCGATCCGCAACGGCTTTACCTGAGCGCGTATCCTGAGGCGGAACATGCCTATCGCGATGCGAAAAACGCGGGGCCGATCGGGCAGGTGGTGCGTCCTGGCAGTACCTCGATGTGGGGCAGCGTGCGGTTAATCAATGGCTACAGCCCGATTCGTCCCGCCGGGGTTGCGCGCGATTTTGACGTCGCCATTCATGGCGAACTGGCCCAGTGGAGCCGGGAGCATCTGCTCGCCTGGGAAGCCGGGCCGGAGGGCAAACTCGCCGCTCTGGGCGTGGATGGAATCGTTGTCGCGCAGGAGCTGGATATTGCCCCCGACCCTGAGAGCGAATGGGAGCTGGTGCACTCGTCAAATGAAGGCCGTGTCTATCATCGGCGGGGCCGCCCGCTTCCGCGCATCCAGTCTGTCACTTCCGACGCTTCCCTCCCTAACGAGCAATTCGCAGCGGCCAGTGTGGAACTGATCGAAGATTCCCGGAATCGCGTTGTAGCGGACGTCGCCGTTCCCGCCGGGGAGCTCCCGGCACGGATCACTTTCTCGCGGCCATATTTTCGTGGGTATCGGGCGAAATTCGGCCCGCGTGCCCTGCCGGTGACGTCCTATCGCGGGCTCGCACCGGCCGTGGAAATCCCTGCCGGAGCGCAGGGTCGCCTCGTCCTGCGATACCAGCCGACGTGGTTAAGGGCGGGAGGAGCCGTTGCGCTCCTCTGTGCGGGTATTTGCGTGGCCGGCCTGGCCATGGCGCTGCGGCCCTCCCGGGCGGACGCATAGAAAAGGATCTCGTCCTATTCGGACGTCGGTTGCCTAAACAAGCCGGAAAGGTTTTGGCGACCGCGTCTAGTAGACGTCACGCTTGTAGCGCTTCTCCGTCTTCATCTTCTCGATGTATTCGTTGGCTTTCTCGCCATCGAGCCCGCCTTCTTTTTCTACGATCTGACGCAGGGCGGCGTCCACGTCTTTCGCCATCCGCTTCGCGTCCCCACAGACAAAGAAATGCGCGCCCTCGTCCAGCCACTTCCAGATCTCCGCGCTGTTCTCCCGCATCCGATGTTGCACGTAGACTTTTTGCTCCTGGTCGCGCGAGAACGCGCAATCGATCCGCGCCAGATAACCCTCGCGCTGCAACTGATCCCATTCGTCTTTGTAAAAGTAGTCGCAGCTTTCGCGCTGCGATCCGAAGAAGAGCCACGACTTGCCGCCTGCGCCGACGGCTTTGCGTTCCTGCAGGAAAGCGCGGAAAGGCGCAATGCCCGTCCCGGGCCCGACCATGATCATGGGCGTATTGCCGTCCTCCGGCATACGGAACTTGGAAGTGGTCGGGAAGACCGGCATCGGACCGTCTTCCACGCGCTCTGCCATGAAGGAGGAGCAAACGCCTTTGCGCTGTCGGCCGTGGCTCTCGTAGCGGACCACGTCGAGCGTGAAATGCACCTCGTCCGGAAACGCCTTCAAGCTGGAGGCGATGGAATAGAGGCGCGGCTGCAGTTTCGCGAGCAACCCGACGAATTCCTCCGGAGTGAAGTGAATCGAACGGTGCTCGAGCAGAAAGTCGATGACCTCCAGACCCCAGACATAATTGTCGAGATCGGCTTTGCGTTCCGGATGCAGCAACTCATTCAGCAAAGGCGCCCCGGAAGCACGTTGCGCAATGGTTTTCAAAAACTTCGGCGTCACCTGCGTAATTCGATACTCCTTCGAGAGGGCCTCGCGCAGCGGAAGCGGATCGCCTTTGCCGCTGCTCGGAACTGTCTCCTCTCCGGTTGCGCCCAGCGCTTTGACAACTTCCGCAACGAGTTCCGGATCGTTGCTCGGATAGATCGCCATGGAATCGCCGACCTCGTAGCTGAGGCCCCAACTGGCGAGACCTACTTCCAGATGGCGCGTGTCTTTTTGCGAGCCTGGATTAAGACGCCGGTTCACAACCAGGCGGCCCGGGAATGGATTTTGCCGGCTATAGGGGGATCTAGTGGTGGTTTCGGTCGACATGATGGAAATGAACTGCGGGAGAATGGCGGGTAACTCTTCGACTGGCAATTTCGGAGCGTGCTGTTTTCGAGCGATCGAGTGGTGCCGTTCACACCTGACCTGCCACTCGACTTGTTGTGCGCGTGGGCCTCTTCGTGTCCACGTGCGATCCTTCTCTTTCGTCCGAAACTCTTCGACCCTTTCGACTTGGCCCCACGCTACAAATGATGTGCAAAAAAGTTGGAATCTAATCGCTGTCTACCTCCCCTAGTCGATTGCTGAAGCATCTCCATGTCTGCTGCTCCACCACCGGGCCTCCGCCTGACAATCGGACACGTTCTTTTCATCAACGTCGTTGGCTGCTCGAGATTGCTTATCAAACTTGGCGGGCCGGGCCTCGCGCCGGATTTGGCCGCCGCGCGCGCAGTCTGGCGAAACCGACGCCGCCGGCCATAAGTCGTCATCGCGTGTTCCACCAGCGCCTCGACCTCGGCCGCCACCCAGATATCTGTCCGCCGGAAGCTGGCCGTCCCGCCGGCCTCACGGATCATCCGGACCGTCTCCTCGCCTCGCTGAACGTTGCGATTGCCGATGACGACCTGCGCGCCTTCGCGAGCAAACGCGAGCGCGGTCGCGCGGCGATTCCTGAACCTCCGCCGGCCACCAGTGCGACTTTGCCGTCAATTCTTTCATGAGCTGCTCTCCTTAATGTAGAGAAACAGGGCATAGGTGACCTCCAGTCCAATCTCCTTTTCGATCTCGGACGACCCTTCCGAACACAACTTGAACGCCTGAAGACTTCCGTCGAGGCCAATCGTCTGAAACTGAGGGCAGCCTGATCTGGTCGGAGAGCTTTGAGGGACTGGTATTGCCCGCTGCACAATTTCGTATTATCAAGAGCCTATGACCACAATCACCTGTAAGATTCCAGATGAGGTCGGTGCGCGCTTGGAGGCCGTCGCCCGCCAGCGCCGCGTGCCGAAGTCTCAGATCGTCCGCGAAGCGCTGGCCGCAAGTTTCCGCAAGAATAAAACCAAGGTATCCGCCTTCGATTTGATCAAGGATGTGTGTGGGATTGCCAAAGGCGGTCCAAAAGACTACGCCAGCCATCCCAAATACTTGAAAGGGTTCGGAGAGGCTTGAGCGAGATCCTGATCGATACCGGGCCACTCGTCGCGATGATCTGCGCGGGCGACCAGGACCATGCCTGGACGGTGGAGCGATTCCGTGCGCTGCCTCCGCCTTTCCTGACTTGCGAGCCGGTGCTTGCGGAAGCCTGCTTTTTGATCGAGCGGCGTGGCATAAGCGGAAAGGTGATCCTCGAGCGGATTGAAAACGGTTTGCTCCGCATCGCTTTGGAAATCGAGGATCAATCGGCCGCGCTCAGGAAGCTGATGACGCGCTACGCGAGTGTCCCGATGTCTTTGGCCGATTCCTGCCTTGTGCGCATGTCCGAGATTTATCCCGAGTGCCATGTCTTTACTCTCGACAGCGACTTCCGCATTTACCGCCGGAACGGGCGGCAGATGATCCCGACAATCGCTCCCGATAGATAGGACGGACCAGCCACGGCACCGAATGAACTTTCGCAACTTCCTCGCCGGCTAAAGCGGCGAAGCCTGATCACCTTATTGTCTTCTTCAACTCGACCGCGATCACATGAGCCTCGGTGGTCCCAATGTTCTCGAGCGCGTGCGTGACGGCATCGCGCCAGCGAGCTTTCCCCGTTTTCATCACGCTTTCTTCACCCTTACCATCAGGGCCTGGAGCCTTCTTGCCGCGTCGACGCCGCTCTCGGTCGAAAAGACGATGCGGTGCGCGAAGGTCGCCGCGCGTGCGAGTTAATGCCGATTTCGCGAGATGCGTTTTCTGGTCCGTCGATGGTTACCTATCTCGCAGAGATTTATGCCTTGACGGGCGAGAAGGATCTCGCTCTGCAAGAGCTGACGACATCTGCCCGAAGCCCGTCTGGCATAACCTACGGCGAACTGAACTACACCCGGCCTGGGATCCGCTGCGCGGCGATCCACGCTTCGAAAAAATCGTCGCCTCGCTCGCGCTGAAAGAATAGCAACTCTGTATGTCCGCCGAGTCCGTTTCGAATCTGAAGTTCGAGATTGGGCACGTCTTGTTCATCGACATCGTCGGCTACTCGAAGTTGCTCATCAACGAGCAGAGCGAGCAGATCCAAAAGTTAAAGGAGATCGTGCGCGGGACGGAACAGTTCCGTTTGGCCGAAGCCGAAGGCAAACTGCTGCGATTACCGACCGGCGACGGCGGCGCGCCTGGTTTTTCGGACGAATCCGGAAGCGCCGGTGTTGTGCGCGCTTGAGATCAGCAAGGTGCTGAAGAGTCATCGCGAACTTCAAGTGCGCATCGGAATTCACAGTGGCCCGATCAATGAAGTCACTGACTTGAACGAGCAAGCCAATATTGCTGGAGCTGGAATCAACATCGCGCAGCGAGTGATGGATTGCGGCGATGGCGGGCACATTCTTCTTTCGCAACGGGTGGCGGACGACCTCGCGCAATATCGGCAATGGCAACCGCAGCTGCACGATCTGGGGGAAGTAGAAGTGAAACACGGGGTGCGCGTCAACGTTGTCAATCTCTACACAGACGATCTCGGCAATCCGGAGGTGCCGGGGAAATTTCGGCAGGCAAAAAGGCAAACGGCGCCGGCAATTGTCGGGCGCGGTGAAGAGGTGTGGCTCGCTGTGGT
>JACCXA010000195.1 GCA_013697365.1 Chthoniobacterales bacterium | reverse complement strand
CTGATCCTGCTGGCCGGTTCCCTTCTGGTCTGCGCCGGCAGTTCGATCGCGGCACCCTGGGCAATGACCGCGGTCCTGGGCTCGTTGCTCTTGTTAGGCAAAGAATTCACCCGGACAATCCTACAGGAGAACCGCGTCTCGGTGGCGGCCTGGCTCGCGCTCATTGGCGCCCTGGGCGTTTACTATCTTTGGACAATCTCCCTGGGCGCGGTCCCGACTTCGATCGGCGGCACCGGCCTTTCGAATCTCGTCTATATCGTTTACGAGCAAACCGGGCTTGCTGGTCTCGGGCCCGGCCGGCTCGAACTTCGGGAAGGCCGGTTCTCGTCCTTCCTTCGTTACATCCCGGGGCTCGCCTTGGCCTCGCTGGCTTTGCTTGTGGTCTTCGTGGCCGCGGGTGGATTTCTAGCCGGGCGCGCGAAGCGATTGAAGCTCTCGCGCTGGTTTGCGTTTCTCATCGTGCTGCCGTTCTCCGTCATCGTGATCGCGGCCTGGGCGGGGCAGGCACGGCTCTTGGGGCGCCATTTCACTCCGCTTTATCCCTTTCTCTTATTCGGGCTTGCGGTCGGCACCGATCAGTTGTCGATCCGGAACGGTGCGCCGGGAAAAATAGCGCTCCGCGCCTTTCTCGGACTGCTCTTATTCTCCTCGCTGCAAATCCGGTTCGCCCCACGCCACGTTCGCGATGATTATCGGAGCGCAACCGCGGAGGCGCGCCGCGCGGTCCAGTCGCAAGGTCTGGTCTGGTGGGCCGCGGATCGCGCGACCGCGAACTACTACGGGTTGCCGGTCGCAGCCTCGGCCAGCCCGACATTGGTCAGTCTCCAAAGTCCTTTCGCCCACGAACTCCCTGTTTTACCGGAGCCCGACATGATTGTTCGCTCCAAGCCCGACGTCTACGATGGCCATGCCGCTGTGCTCGCCTTCGCCCTGGGTCGCGGATATCGTGTCGCTCATCTTTTCCCGGCTTTCGAGATTTGGGAAAGATCCCGGCCTTCCCTGGCTTCGCCCGCAGAAAGCGCCGGCCGCTGAATCATCGTCCTCCGTCGCCAATGATCTCCATCGTTATACCTCTCTGGAACGAAGAGGAGGGCGTAGGCGCGCTCCTGAGCCGGCTTTCGGAATTGCGGGAAGCCGCGCCCTTCCCGCTTGAACTGGTGCTGGTGGACGATGGCAGTACGGACAAAACCGCCGAGACGCTCGCGCCGCTCCTCCCCTCTTTTCCGCACTGGAAGCTGATCCATCTCTCGCGAAACTTTGGCCAGCAGGCCGCTTACCGCGCCGGCCTCGATTGTGCCACGGGCGATGCTGTCGTTTTTCTGGATGCAGATTTGCAGGACCCGCCGGAGCTGATTCCTGAGATGGTGCGGCGGTGGGAAGCCGGCGCAAAGGTGGTGGTCGCGTGCCGGCAAAGCAGGCCAGAGAGAGGCCTGCGTGGAGTCCTGCTCAATCTATTCCATCGCGTTTTCAAACTGGCCACCGGCGGTGCGATGCCGGAGAACAGCGGCACTTTTGGCTTGATGGATCGCGTCGTGGCGCAACACGTCCGTGCTTTGCCGGAAGTGAATTTGTTCCTGCCCGCTCTGCGCACCTGGTTTGGCTATCAGCAGGAAATTGTTTGGTACCATCGGGCGGCTCGGACGGGCCAGCCCAAGCAAACTTTCCGCAAACTGATCAGCTACGCCTGGGACGGCCTCACCAGCTTCAGCGAATGGCCGCTCAAATTGATCGGCCTGGCCGGGCTGGTCATTTCGGCGCTCGGCTTTTGCTACGCCTCCGTCCTCATCTTCATCAAGGCCGCGCAGTTCTTCGGATTCTTCCGCGACTTGATCGTAATGGGTTTCACCACCCTGGCGGTAGCGGTCCTTTTCATGGGCGGAATCCAGTTACTCTGCCTCGGCATCATCGGTGAGTACATCGCGCGCGCCTATCGAGAGACCAAGCAGCGCCCGATCTACATCGTGGAACGGATGGAGCAATCGTCTGCATCCCGAACCGATGAATCCTGAAGAATACCGGAAACTCCGCGAGCTCGAGCAGGAACATTGGTTTTATGCGGGGAAGCGCGAGATCGTTCGACATTGGATCAACCACTTCGCGCCCCTCACGCCCGAAGCCACGCTGGTGGATTGCGGCGCCGGAACGGGAAGCTTCGCCGTGGAGATGCATGGACGCTGCCGGGTGCTGGCAGTTGACGATCACCAGCAATCGCTCGAAATCCTGCGCCGCGTCCTGCCGCCCGAGCACGTGCGCGAGGGCTCGGCTCTGGCTTTACCTGTGCCGGACGCGTCGGTCGATTGCCTGACTGCGTTGGACGTGCTCGAGCATGTCGAGCAAGACGAAGCCGCGATTCGGGAATTTGCCCGGGTGCAGAAGCCGGGCGGCATTGGGGTGATCACCGTCCCCGCGCTGCCGGCGTTGTGGAGCGATTGGGACGTGGCCCTGCATCATTTTCGGCGCTACCGAAAACAGCATCTCATCCGCGTGCTCGCGCAGCCCGGGTTCCGCCTCGAGCACTGCCATTACCTCAACGTCGCCGCGCTTCCTGCGATCTACCTTGCCAGAAAAATCCGCGCCTGGAC
>JACCXA010000190.1 GCA_013697365.1 Chthoniobacterales bacterium | reverse complement strand
AACGTTACCTCGATCGCGGATTGGTTCGCGCTTTTCTCCTGCAATTCGCGCGGACTGCCGAGCGCGATGATCTGACCGGCATCGATGATTGCGACCCGATCGCAGAGGCGTTCCGCTTCCTCGATGTAGTGCGTCGTCAGAAAGATCGTGCGCTTTTCTTTTCGCAGCTCCTCGATCAGGTCGCTGATCTCGAGCCGCACCTGCGGATCAAGCCCGGTCGTCGGTTCATCGAGAAAGAGCATTTGCGGGTCGTTGATAAGCGCGAGGGCGAGTGCGAGACGCTGCTTCTGTCCGCCGGAGAGGGTGGCGTAGGCGGCGTCCTTTTTGTCCCAAAGCTGGAGCCGTTTCAAAAGAGCGCTGCTCTCGACTGTCTTCGTATAGAACGCCGCGAAAAGCTTGAGTGCCTCTATGGGCGTGATCTTGTCCGCGAGGTTGGTGGCCTGCAGGCAAACGCCGATGCGATCCTTCAGTCGGTTATTTTGGAGGTCGGGATCGAAGTCGAGCACCTTTACGTCGCCGCTCGTGCGTGGACGGAGGCCTTCGAGAATCTCAACCGTCGTGGTCTTGCCGGCGCCATTCGGTCCCAGCAGGCCGAAAACCTCCCCGGGACTGACTTCGAAGTCGATGCCTTTGACTGCCTCGAAGTCACCGTAAGACTTCTTCAAGCCACGGACATAAATGGCAAATTCGGCACTCATTAACGATGTTCGACGATGGGCGCTGCCACAGGTTCGACTGTCGCCGTTCAAGTCCGACCGATTTTTCCGTAGCGTGCCCGGACGCAGCAATAAATGCCATAAGCGGCGAGGCCGAGTGCGACGATCGCGAAAAGCCAGCGGCCGTAAGGATGCGCGTGCAGCGAGTCAAGCGCCCCACCCAGGCCCCGCGCTTTGCTTGGGTCCGATTGCAAGCCGGCCTGGATCAGGAAAACGCCCAGAATTGTGAAGACGAGCCCACGGGCCGCGATCCCAAAAGCGCAAATGCGAGTGACCCACCGTTGCGTTTCGCCCGGCAATTGATCCAGCTGGAGCCGTTTCTCGTAGCTGCGGCGCCAGGCCCGCAGGCATTGATACCCGCCTGCAACGACGATCCCCGTACCGATGAGAATCACGAAGGAGGAACCGAGTGGCGTAGCCATGACCCGTTCGGTCCAATCTCGTGCTGCTTGGTCGCCGCCGCCACGCCCGCTCCTGGAACCGAGCACAGTCCTGACCGCCGCCGCCGTAATGCCGCCATAGATGAATGCGATGCCCAGGGAGCGCGCCCGCAGCGCCAGCCCTTTTGCGTCCGAGCCTTGGCCTTCCACATCCGCAAAAGCTGCCAGCAAACGGTAGAGGACGTAACAGACGAGGCCCGCGATGAGCGCGAGCAGCACGGCTTGGCCAAACGGTTGTTGCACGATGGTGTGCAGAGCCCGGCGCGAGTCGGTGGCGCGTCCGCCACCACGCAGAGCGGCCCACGCCGAGAGCAGACCAACGCAGAGGAAAATAAAGCCCTGCGCCAGCCGCCCGGCACGCCCGGCGTAAGTGACCCACCTTTCCTGATCGGCGTTCATCGTGAAGCAAGCGTTCAATCTTCGCTTGGGAGGCTGTCAGGTTTGAGCGCAGCCGTCTTGACGAAAAAGTTGTCGACGGCGCATGCTCGGGTGATGCGACCAGTTCTGCCCAAACTGCGAGGGCTGGGCGGATTGATCGCGCTGCTGATGCTGGCGGGCTGCTGGAAGCAGAGTGGCGAGGCCGTGGTCGTGGGTAAGGATTATATCCCAGCCATTGAGATCAACGAAATGCCTAACGAGTCGCCGCTGCCAGAGACGACGCCGGAAGGTTCGACGCCCGCAAACACGCCGGACACAGATGAGGAGGAGGATTACGCTTACGTCGACCCAATGGGTCCGCCGATGGATCCGCGCGCGCTTAAGCATGAGCAGTGGATCGTGCGCGTGCAAATGGTGGTCGATCGCCGGCAGATGGATGTGCGCCTCGAGCCGGCGCGATGGGAAACACTCAAGCAAGGCGACCGTGTGCACGTTACCTACCACCAGGGGAGATACAACCGGTACAGCCTGGAATACTCAGATCAAATAGGCACGCTTTCTCACGTGCCGCAGCCGGCTCCGATTCTCCGGGTGGCGCGAGTTTTTAACTTGCAGGATCTGAGACTGCGCAAGTTGGAAACTTGCTCCACACTAAGGAGTGACTCGGCGGAGCCGTAAGGAATACGACGTGGCTGTGGTCGGCTTGGGCGGCATTGGAAGCGCGATCCTCGCGCATTGCGCCTCGAGGGGAGCGAAGGTCATCGGACTGGAACAATTCGAGCGAGGGCACGAGCTGGGGGCGTCGACTGGCAAAAGCCGTATGATTCGGAAGGCTTATTTCGAAGACTCCGCCTATGTCCCTTTGGTCCTGCGCGCCTACGAGCTTTGGCGTGAGCTGGAGCGCATGTGCGGCGAGCAGCTTCTGCGTACGACCGGAGTGCTCGCGGTCGGAAACGAAGCGAGCAAGATCATCCGGGGGATCAAACGCGCGGCCAGAGAGCACAATCTTCCGCTGGAGTCGCTAGGCAGAGGCGAGGTTAGGCGGCGTTATCCGACTGTGCGTCTGTCACCGGATGAAGTGGCGGTTCTGGAACCTGATGGCGGAGTGCTCGATCCGGAGCGCGCCACGCGTGCGCATCAACGCGTCGCAGAGACCGCAGGCGCCCAGGTGTGTTTCGAGACCGGGATGCAGAGCTGGGAGGTTGAGGAAAATGGCCTCGCGCTTCAGCTGAACGATGGAAGTCGCATCGCGGTGCGAGAGTTGGTCCTGGCACTCGGTCCCTGGATTCAGGAAACGCTCGTTGCCCTGGGAATTTCTCTCCGTGTGCAGCGCAATGTTCAAGTCTGGTTCGCACCGAGATTGCAGGCCTACGCTGCGCCTGACTTTCCAGCCTTCCTGGTTGATCGAGCCGACCTGCCGGCGCCGCTCTACGGTTTTCCCGACTTTGGCGCGGGAGTAAAGGCAGCCTTTCACGGCGCAGGTTCACTGACCGACCC
>JACCXA010000228.1 GCA_013697365.1 Chthoniobacterales bacterium | reverse complement strand
TAATCCCGCCGCTTTGCCTGCTGCTCGCCGCGCAGTTTGGAATGCTCTCGCAAGAGACTGCATCGGCCGGGCGCGTCCGCCGCTGGGGCACGGTGGCATTGATCTTCGCGGGTGTGTTCGCGACGGCTTATGTGGCGCAGCGAGTCATCATTAGTTATCGCGCGGACGACGGGGCGCTGGCTCGCTTCGGCGCAACGGTCCGAGAGCAGGCGCGAACGAAGAATTGGCGCTACGAAGTGATCGGAGGGAAGGAGGAAGGTCTTCTGCTTTATCTGCGGCGGACGCGTTTTATGAAACCCGCGGAAGCCGTCGAGCGCTGGCAGGCGGGGGCGTTGGATGCGCTTGTCGCTCCGGCTGAGGAATTGTCGCCTTTGCGGAATGATCTGCCGGGCGTGGTGCCATCGGGGTTGGAAGCCGCAGTCATCATCAACGATCGAGAACGGCGCTACATTTTTCTGGAACGCGGGGCTGCAACGCGGTTGTCGCCAGAATGATAGATCGTCGCTTGGGATAATCGGTCAGCGGATGGAAGTGTCGCTGCTCCAAGCAAAAGCCTGCTCGACTTCCGAGACGCGCCGCGCAAGTTCATCTCTCTTGAGTGCCTTTCCTAAAGCAGAGATCGACGCGCTTTGGTGTCCGTGGCGGGTTGAATATTTCGAAAAGGAAACGGCCAACCCGGACTTCCTGTCGGATGCGGCCCGCGCCAGTGACGACGCCGCGCATCTGGTTCTCGCGCGCCGCAAGAACGCCTTCCTCATGATGAATCGCTATCCTTATGCGGTCGGTCATTTGATGGCCGTGCCGTATCGGAAAACGGGTGACGCCGCCTCGTTAGGCGAAAACGAAGTGCTGGAGCTTTGGAGCCTGGCGATTCATGGCCAGCGTTTGCTTCGCGAAACAATGAAAGCGCAGGGCTTCAACGTCGGCCTGAACCTGGGCCAGTGCGCTGGTGCGGGCGTGCCAGATCATCTGCATCTTCATATCGTGCCGCGCTGGAGCGGCGATACGAATTTCATGCCAGTGCTTTCCGGGACGCGCATGCTTTCGGAAGCGTTACAAAGCCTGTATGAAAAGCTGATGGCAACCCAGACCCGCCTCGCCGCTGGGGAGATTCCTCGCTCATGAACGCGACTGACGTGCCTCCACCTCCACCCAGTGCCAAAGGCTGTTGCGGAATCGGTTGCCTTACGCTTTTCGCTCTTCTCGCTTTCCTTGCTTTTGCGTTTGTCGGCGGTGGGATGTGGGCGCTGAATCATCTTCGCCATACCTATTCATCGACCGAACCTGTGACGCTGCCGGAAGCAGAGTCTCCCACGCTGGGGACAGCGCCAACAGCGTCGCCGGTCACAACGCCGGACCCCACGTCCGGCACGCCTTTGGAAGCGACTCCCACGCCTGCGGCTCCGCGAGTCGAGGCGGCCAATGTTCAGGCGCGGTGGAAAGCGTTCGAGCGCGCCGCCAAGCGTGGCGAAAAAGCTTCAATCAATTTGAGCGCGGCGGAAATAAACACTCTGATCGCGGCGGAATCCAATCTGCGCGGAAAGGTATTCGTCTCCATGCAAGGCAACGTTGGCCGCGTGCAGGTTAGCGTTCCCCTGAAGGGCGTCGTCTTCATGGGCGGCCGGTATCTGAACGGCGAGGCATCGGTGCAGGCGTCACCCGATGGCGATCCGGACAAGGCCCAGATCACGGATATCACTCTCGGCAACCAGTCCGTGCCCGACAGCGTGCTTGATCAGCGGTTGTTCGGTTGGTCCTCCATGCGGGGGATGATCCAGCAATGGCTCGACGAGGAGAACATCGGTGTTTTCAAGATCGAGAACGGGCAGGTCCTCGGCGAGACGCGCGGACCGTGAGGGACGGTTAAATCGCTAAATCGTTGATCGTTGAATCGGTTGTGCGGTCTAACGATTCACGATTTAACGGTGTCAACCTCACTGCATGATCTCGCGGACGAAGACGTTCAGTTGTCCGTCGGATTGTTTCCGGACTTCGGTGATTTCGTAGGGGCGCGCGTCATCGCGATTCACGGTCGAGCCTTGTTCCGGTGGCGTGTATCCGGATGGAAATTCCACGATGATACGAGTGGAGGACGGGGCACCGAGATGTAGGACCGTCTCCGCCATGCCGCCTCGCGGCCGAAGGACAGCGCGGTTTGATTCCGCAAAATTCACGACAAATTCTCCCCGCAGATAGACGCGTTCGCCGGCCAGGCCGCGCTCC
Source organism: Chthoniobacterales bacterium (assembly GCA_013697365.1). Lineage (GTDB taxonomy): Bacteria > Verrucomicrobiota > Verrucomicrobiia > Chthoniobacterales > UBA10450 > JACCTI01. Next base: position 3,439 of record JACCXA010000228.1, on the reverse strand, counting down.
GCCACATCACGCAAGTCCGAGGTCGTAATCAAACGGCCCGCCGGCATTTTGCCCGGCGGGTAGGTTTTCCAGGAGCCCCCTCCAGCCGTGGAGGCGAGAGTCATGTCACGGACCACCTTCTGCGCGACCAGCGGAGTCGGCTCCGCGGGAAAAGCGGGCAGCGGAGCGATGTCTCCCGCAGGCGCTGCGGTTGGGATGGGGGTGGCGTTCGGAACCGGTGGGAGGCGAGCGGGCGCGCTGGCCGCAGCCATCGCCAGCGGCGTGGGAGAAGCGAGCGGTTTTGCGGCGACGGCCGTGGGCGCAGAGGGGGCTTGGGGGAGGGGCGAGGGCGAGGCAAGGGCCACTCGGCTACCTTTCGGCGTGGCTGTAGCGCTCGCCGCGAACGCGAGTGGTGTCGCTGCTGGAGACTGCATCGGCAGCGGCAGAGCGGGTACGACGCGGATCAATTCATTGGCAGCCGTGACAGGTGCAGGGGTGGGACCAAGACCGGGCATCGGAATGCCCTGCGTGGTGGGACCTGACTGCTGACGATAGGTTGCGTAGCGAGCCTCTGCGGCGCGGCGTAATCCATCTTTGAAGAGTGGCCAGCCGGCTCTCATGTTGAGGTCGAAGGGCGGCTCGAGACTGAACATGCCGCGGCCTTGCGTGACTGTGTAGCTTCCGTAGAGGAGCGGCACGGTAGTAATCATAACGCGGCCATCAGCGAGCCGTTCCGCGTGGATGACCGCCGACAAATCGTGCGCGCGTTCCAGCTTAATTTCCAGGCCTGTCCCTAGCGTCTGTTTCATGAGCGGGACCGATTGCGCATCGGCAGGATAAACGTGCTCGAGGAGCAGTTCGCCATAGTCGATCGCGCTGGTAAGTGTCGCCATGCCCGACGTGAACAGATCGTTGGGCCCGAGCTCGCGCGCTTCCATGATTGTAAACCGCCCGACGACATAAGGCACGAGCCCGGCGACCTGTTGGAAATTACGAATGTAATTTCGGGCCAGCTCCGCGTTCTTCTTTGCCAATTCCGCCGGTCGCAAGGCGCTGTAACGATCGTGGAGTTGTTTGCCGCTCAGGAATTCGCCCGCGGGCGCGGCCGTTAATTGAAAACGCTTTGGTTGCTCGATTTTGTGCAGCTTCTGCAAAATGCGATAGCTGTCGGGCCGCTCTGGTTGGCCGAAGATGTAATAGCTGCCTAGCCAAGCGGCGAGCGTCAGCCCCATCAAGAGCAGGATCGCGATGGTCCAGCCGAAGAGGTTTGCCTTGCGGCCGCGGGGGCGCCCATACGGCTCTTCGTAGCGGAAAAGAGTGCGATCCATCTAAACGGCCTCCGTCGGCGAAGCCTCCGTCGTCTTCAAGCGGGCCGCGCGGGTTCGAAGGACGTGCCGCAGCCGCAGGTCCGCGCGGCATTTGGATTCACGATCTGAAAACCCGTGCCGGTGAGGCCATCGTTGTAATCCAGGGTAGCCCCACGCAGAAGCTGCGCGCTTTCGTCGTCGACGAAGAACTCCACTCCGTCGCGGACCACAATCGCGTCGCCTGCCTTCCGCGCATCGAGCGACATCTCATATTGCAAACCTGAGCACCCGCCTTTGGCAATCGCGACGCGCAGGCCTTTTCCTTTGGATTCAGTCTGGGCTTCGAGCAGGGAACGGAGTTCTCGGACTGCGTTGTCCGTCACGGTGATCATGAGTGATTCGAGGTTATCCCGGCACCGGGGCAAGTCAACCGGACCGGGGGGAGGGGACGTGAATGCCGCTCTTCTCGCGTATTCCCTCCTCATCGCTAAATTCGAGGCTGCAATGAGCCGCATTCAGTTACTGCCGGACATCCTCGCCAGCCAGGTCGCGGCCGGGGAAGTCGTGGAACGCCCCGCGTCTGTCGTGAAGGAACTGGTCGAAAACAGCATCGACGCCGGCGCGGGCCGGATCGAAATCATCATCCGGCGCGGAGGAATTTCCCTCGTGCGGGTGGTGGACGACGGCTGTGGAATGGAGCGCGACGATGCGCTTCTTTGTCTCGAGCGGCACGCCACGAGCAAGATCAGATCGGCTGCCGATCTTGCTGCCATCGGCACGCTGGGCTTTCGCGGTGAAGCCCTCCCGAGCATCGCGAGCGTCTCGCGGTTCCGTCTCACCACGCGCGAACCGGATGCCGTGGCGGGAACGGAGATCATCGTGGCCGGCGGCAGGATCGAGACGGTGCGCGATGGGGGCGAAGCGCCCGGCACACAGATCGAAGTACGCTCCTTGTTTTATAATCTGCCGGCGCGCCGAAAATTTCTTCGCTCGGAGAACACCGAAAGCCGGAACATTGAACATCAACTACACTTGCAGGCGACGGGTCACCCGCGCGTCGCTTTCGTTTTCGTGCGGGATGAGCGTGTCGTCTTTCAACTTCCCGCGACCGATTCCCTCAAGCAGCGCATTCGGGATTTGCACGGTGCCGAGCTGGTCGAGCGGCTGCTGGAAGTGGAGGCAGCGCCGAACCGGGCGAAGATCGAGATTTCAGGATTGATCGGGCAGGCGGGGCTCAGTCGGCAAACGCGAACGCAGCAGCTTGTCTTCGTGAACGGCCGGGCAATCGAAAGCCCGGTCCTGAGCGCCGCGCTGCGCGAAGGCTATCACACCGCTTTGATGAAGGGGCAGTTCGCCGTGACGTTCCTGTTTCTCACGCTCGATCCCGCCGCGGTCGACGTGAATGTGCATCCGGCCAAGCGCGAAGTGCGATTTCGCGATCCGGCTGCGGTGCGTGAAGCGGTTGTCGAGGCCGTGCGTCGCACGCTGGAAGGTGGCCGGCGCGAATGGCAGGACCAATTCCGTCCGCCGGAGGCGGATGTCGCTGCGATCATGCCGTCCGCACCGGTGGCGAGCCTTGTTCCAACTCCGGGTCAACCGGCTGAAGATTTCGCGTTCGTGGACCGCGATTCGTTGCCGCGTGTCATCGCGAGTCGGTCAGATGGCGAAGATTTTTCTCCACCGCGCGAAGATCAGCGGAGCGATGAGCCGCTCGCGGCGCCGCCACGCGACCGGCAGTTCCAAATCATCGGCGTCCTGAACAAGCTTTACGTCCTGATGGAGAATGCGAACGGTCTGGTCCTCGTTGATCAACACGCCGCGCACGAACGCATTTTGTTCGAAGAGCTGCGCCGTCGGATGGAGGAAAAAGGTGTCCCATCGCAGCGCCAGCTTCTGCCGCAGACATTCGACCTGCCCCCGCGCGATGCTGAGTGGGTCGAGCGCAACGTCCGGACATTGCAAAAAATGGGCATCGGGATCGAGCCGTTCGGCGCGCACACCTTCAAGGTCGACAGCCTCCCGACGTTTCTGCAGACCTCCGACCCGGCCAAGTTTCTGGGCGACGTAATTGACGCGCTCCGCCACGTCAGCCCTGGCAGTTCAGCTTTGCGCCTGGGCGAGGACATGATCGCGAAGACAGTTTGCCGCCATGC
>JACCXA010000179.1 GCA_013697365.1 Chthoniobacterales bacterium | reverse complement strand
CAAAACCGTATTTCATTCCCCGGAATCTGGCAGCTCGTCGAGAAGGTGATGAATCGCCACGCCTCCATTGCGGACGCCCCCCTCGATGCGATATTGGCCGCCGATCAATGGGCGCGGACCGAAGCCGCCGCCCTCGCGCGGGCGAACTAAATTCAGTGATCCCTTGATGATTCCGCAAATTCTTCGCGTCACCCTCATCCTGATTGAGGTCGTCGTTCTCTTTAACCTGCTCATCATCGTGCATGAGCTGGGGCACTTTTTGGCCGCGCGCTGGAGAGGACTCGTCGTAGAGAAATTTGGCGTCTGGTTCGGCAAGCCGATCTGGAAGAAGACGATCAATGGCGTGCAATACTCGCTCGGCTCGATCCCCTTCGGCGGCTTCGTGGCGCTTCCACAGCTCGCGCCGATGGATATCATCGAGGGCAAGGTCGACACCGATCGCGCGCAGCTCCCACGCATTTCCGCCTTCGATAAAATTATCGTGGCCGTCGCCGGCCCACTCTTCAGCGTCCTGCTCGCGCTGGTTTTCGCGTGTATCGTCTGGGCCGTCGGTCATCCCGTAAATGAGTCGGACATGACAACCACGATCGGCTACGTCCAGGCCGATTCACCGGCGGCCAAAGCAGGCCTTCTCCCGGGCGACAAAATTCTGGAAGTCGACGGCAAACGAGTCGTGCGTTTCTCCGGGATGAATGACAGCGTCGTCTGGAATGTGATCCGCAGTGAAGGCGACACAATTCCGTTCAAGATCGAACGCCAGGGCGTCGTGCAGGACGTTTCGGTCGTGCCGTATCGAGCCGAGACGAGTGGCTGGCGAAGGAAGAGCGTCCGTCAGGTGCTGATCGTTCCGGCGCAGACGCCGATTGTCGACAAGGTAATTCCGAACACGCCCGCTGCCGCTGCCGGGCTTGCTCACGGAGATATCGTCCTCGGCTTTAACGGGACGCCAATTTACAATCCTCTGGCCGTCGCGGAGCACATCAGCAAACAGCCTGATCAGCCCATCACCTTGCAGATCATGCGTGAGGGCAAACTGTTCGAGCCGACCATCCAGCCTGCCTCGATTCAAACCGAAAACGGGTCCCGGCCTGGTATTGGCATTTATTGGGATCGCGATGGGCGCATGTCGATAGGGCATCCCAGTCCGACCGAGCAGGTTTATAACAGCATTACCAGCACTCTCAGCACGCTCGGAGCAGTCGCGTCGCCCAAGTCCGATGTGAAGCTCCAGCACCTGAGCGGTCCCGTTGGGATCGGTCGCATCTATTATCTGCTTTTCCAGAGTGAGCGCGGCTGGCAACTGGCGCTTTGGTTCAGCGTGATCCTGAACGTAAACCTCGCGATCTTGAACATGCTGCCGATTCCCGTGCTCGACGGCGGCCACATCGTGCTCGCACTCATCGAATCAGTTCGACGGAAACCGGTCAACATTCGCGTCCTCGAGTTCGTGCAGACAGGCTGCGCCGTCCTCATCATCGGCTACATGGCGTATGTCAGCTTCTTCGATCTGGGCGATCTCTTCGGGCGCGATCCGGAGCGAGCACAGCCGAAGACCAACGCGACGCAAGAGCGGTAGCTGCGGTTGCTGCCGTGCTGCGCGGCGGCTATCTTTCGTCTGACATGAACGTCGATCAAATTCGCGAGCTATACTCCGCTGCGCCTTTTAAGCCCTTTGAGATCGCCCTCACCAATGGGGCAGCGGTGCGAGTCGTGCATCCCGAATTCATGTCGTTTTCACCGGATTACAGGACTGTGCATGTCTACGAGGTCGCTGGCGGAAGCAAACACATCGATGTGAAACTGGTCGTCGCGCTGAACGAGCTGGAAAACGGTGCACGGCCTCGCAAGCGGAAGCGTTGAACTGCGCCCCTCATCACTTCAGTTCTCAGCGCCGCAGCACCCGCGAGGTGATGATCGGCGGCGTGGGTGTGGGCGGCGCGAATCCGATTCGCGTCCAGTCGATGATCACGTGCGACACAATGGACACTGAGGCGTCGATCGCGCAGACGATGGAGCTAGCGGCAGTCGGTTGCGAGATCGTGCGGATCACTGCACCGACCGTGAAAGATGCGGCCAATCTGGAGCACATCGTGCGCGAACTGCGCGAACGCGGTTGCCGGGTGCCGATCGTAGCCGACATCCATTTTAAACCCGACGCGGCCTTGGAAGCGGCGAAGTGGGTCGAGAAGGTCCGGATCAACCCGGGCAATTACGCCGACTCGAAGAAGTTCAAGATTATCGAGTACACGGACGAGCAATACGCCGCCGAGTTGGAGCGCATCCGGGAGCGATTCACGCCCCTGGTGCTACGCTGTAAAGAGCGCGGGATTGCGATCCGCATTGGCACCAATCACGGCTCACTCTCCGACCGGATCATGAATCGTTACGGCGACACGCCACTCGGAATGGTGGAGAGCGCGCTGGAGTTCGCTCGCATCGCGCGTGGCCTCGACTACCACGCCTTCGTTTTCTCGATGAAGTCGAGTAATCCGAAGGTGATGATCAACGCCTATCGTTTGCTCGTGGCGCGACTACAACAGGAAGGGCCCGACTGGAACTACCCGATTCATCTCGGAGTCACCGAAGCGGGCGAAGGCGAGGACGCGCGGATCAAGAGTGCGATCGGTATCGGTTCGCTGCTGGCCGACGGGATTGGAGATACCATCCGAGTCTCGCTCACTGAAGACAGTGTGCATGAAATTCCGGTAGCGCAGGCGCTGGCATCCTCTGTCGCGGTAGTCCATAACCGCCGAGAGGGTCATGCCGACTCCGCAGATTCGGCGGTCACAGACCGCCGCTACAGTTTCGATCCGTTTTCATATCAACGCCGGGCCTCCGCGACGATCCGCCTGCCCGGCATCGCGGGCGATGTGGCGTTAGGCGGCGAAGAATTAGTGCGCGTGCTGGTACGGCAACCGAACTTCGACCAGATCGCCCACAAGATCGATCGCATGGGCGACTACAAGCCGGAGCTTATTTATGAGAACGTCGGTGTTGTTGAGGTGGACCCGCGCGATGACAGCGAGGTCGCGGCGGTCAACAATTCGGCACAGCCGCGCCTGGTAACAGTGCGGGACGGCCTCAAGCTACCGGTCATTGCCGCTTGCCGGCTCCTCGCTGCGAAACTAGAGCCGCGGCATCCGATTCTTCTCAAAGATGTCCTGGAAGTGCCAGCCTCTTCGGCACCCAACTTTCTCCAGACCCTCCTGCGCGCATCCACGAACATTGGTTCGCTTCTCTGCGATGGAATTGGCGACGCGATCCTGGTCCAGGGCGAGCAGGCTCCGGGACAGGCGCTTCGGTTGAGCTACAACATCCTGCAGGCCGCGGGCACGCGGATTTTCAAAACTGATTACGTGGCTTGCCCGTCCTGTGGACGGACGTTGTTCAATCTTCAAACGACGACCGCCCGTATCAAAGCGGCCACGCTCCATCTCAAGGGGGTCAAGATTGCCGTCATGGGCTGCATCGTCAACGGCCCGGGCGAAATGGCCGACGCGGACTTTGGGTACGTGGGCGGTGCCCCGGGAAAGATCAATCTCTACGTCGGAAAAACCGCCGTGAAGTTCAACATCCCGGAAGCCCAAGCGGTCGACCGATTGCAGGATTTAATCCGCGAGCACGGCAAGTGGATCGATCCTGTGCCGCAGCCGGCGGACGGCGTCCTGGTTTGAGTAGGGAGTCACCCCGCAGTTTGTCATCCTTGGCGGAGTGCACCGCAGCGAAACGCAGTCGAAGGACCTCGCGAATTAGGATCGAGGTGGCAATGCCCAGTGTAGCGCGGGAGATCCCCTCGACTCCGCTGCGCTCCGCGCGGAATGACAAGTCAGAAACGTCAACGCTCTGAGGCGCCCCTAATCGCTCGCCGAGTCGCGGCCCTTGTAGTGCAGCTGCCGTGAGAGTAGCCAGCGAACACCGAACATATCGACGGTGGCGCGGACGGCGCGATTTCCGAGGCCGTATTTGCTCACGCCGAACTTCCGCGGCCGGTGGTTTACCGGCACCTCGATGAGCTTGTAACCCGCGCCTTTAATCAATGCCGGGATGAAGCGATGCATGCCTTTGAACGGGACCAGCGCCTCGACGCATTCGCGCCGCATCGCTTTCAAGGTGCAGCCGGTATCACGCACCCCGTCTTTGGCGAAGCGGCTGCGGACAAAGTTCGCGATCCGACTTGTTAGGCGCTTCACGGTCGTGTCTTTGCGTTGGGCACGATAGCCGCAAACCAGGTCGGCGCCGGCCCCAATCTCGGCCAGCAACTTCGGGATATCCGTGGGATCGTTTTGCAGATCGCCGTCGATCAGGACGGCCGTGGCGCCGCGGGCGGCATGCAGCCCTTCATACATCGCCGCGCTTTGCCCGGCGTTCTTGCGGAAAGGGAGGATGCGAATCCGCGGGCCGCACGTGATCCGCGCTACCGTCCCATCCGTGGAGCCGTCATCGACAAAAATGATTTCGTAATCGAGGCCCTCGAGGGCAGAAGCCAGTTCCACTTGCAGGATCGGCACGTTCTCCTCCTCATTGTAGACTGGCACCACGACGGAAACCGTGGGCGCGTGCGTGGCTTCACTCATAGCGGCAAGGTGCGATAGCCGCGGCAGATGAAGATTTGCAAGGTGCGCACGAGGCGACCGGAACGTCGCACTTCGACTGTGCGCGAATGCTCCACGGACTGGAAGGCAGCGCGGATGTTGCGCGGGGCGTCTGCCTTGTTTCGGGCCTGAATGTAGAGGGCGCTGCGACCTTGAAATGGATTCACACCGCCTTCCTCGGTATAGACGTCCTCCTCCGCGGAGGGCGCAGGCGGCGGCGCTTCCACGAATTCATCGTAACGCGGCCAGAAAGAGAATTGATTGGCAATGTCCTGCGACTCGACAATGTAGACCGGCGGATGACCGGGTCCTTCCGTGCGTTTCTCACGGAGGTAGAAGGAAAATTCGGAAGCTCGATCGCGTTCGTCGGCGATCAAAAAGAAGCGCTCGCCCCACTGGGCTTCGACTTCCGTCCGCACTTGCTCCACCGCAGCCGTGGCGCTGCGCCAGCCGCGCATCCGATCGGCCGGATCACGCCGCGGCAGCGGCATGCCAACGGCTCGCAGAAGATCACTATTCAGCGCGAGTCCACTCATGCAAAGAGCCAGGAGGAGGGCCGCGGCCGCCCATCGAAGGAGGTGCGGGCGTGATTCGACGCGCTCTCTCCAATACGAAGCCGCCAGGATCGCGAGGCTCAGGAATGCGAGCCCATCCCAGTTGGGATTCGCGGCGCGGTTGATCGAAAGCAGGCAATAGAAAAGGAACACCGGCAAGCCAAACCAGAGCAGGAAAATACCTTTGAATTGCTGGTGATGCCGGCGCCAGCCTTTAATCACCGCCCAGACGAGAGCCGCAAAAAGCAACGGCGAATAAACAGCGAAATGAACTCCGAGAAACGTCAACAACTCCAGCGGATTGAAGCCGGGCGCCTCGTCGAGGCTTCCCCGGGAACGCAAATGACCGAGCGTGGCCCAGGCGTGATCGCGATTCCAAAGCAGCGGCGGAAGAGTGCAGAGCATAAAAACCGCGAGGAGCCAATAAAGGCCCGGCTTTCGGAACTCTCGCCGGAAGCGGGGTATGAGCGCGAGCACGAGCACGATCGAGAGCAGTTCCAGCGCGTTGGTGTACTTGCAAAGAAACCCGAGGCCGATGAGCAGGCCGGTCGCAGGCCAATACCAGGAGGATTCGGGGCTGCGTTCCAGCGCCAGCCAAAAGGTGAACATTGCTGCCGTCCAGAAAAAGATGGAGAGCGGATCGATCGTCATGACGAAGGAACCAATGTTGAAAATCGGCGTGACGTTCGCGGTGATCACGACCCAGAAGCCGGTCGTCGCGCTGAACAAACGGCGCGCGAAGTAGTAGAGCAAAAGGCAGGTGCCGGCTCCCAGTACCGGACTCCAGAAGCGGACACCAAACTCGTTTGGCCCGAAGATCGCCACACTCGACCAGATGGTGAAGGCCACGCCGGGGCCTTTACTGAAATAGGCCGGCGCGAGGCGTTCCGACCACATCCAGTAATGCGCTTCATCGAAGGAGAGGTCAGTCGTGCCAAGCAACGCCAGGCGGATGCCGGTAAGCAGGGCGAGGAACACCCAGACTGCGCGCGTCGTGGTCATTTGTGGCGCAAGTTCTCAACGTGCGGATTTGGAGCGTGCAAGGTGGAAACTGGCGCCACGTCTCCAATCAGACGCGGATGGCGCGCGAAAATCTCCTGGGGCCAGCGCGCCCCGGCCCAGCGCCAAAGCCATTCCAACGCCGCGACCACGAGGAGCGTCTCGCCCAGCGCCAGCAACGCCGTGGCCAGGACGTCGCTTGGCCAATGCGCTCCGAGATAAATCCGAGAGTAACCGACGGCGCTGGCGAGCATGAAACACAACCAGCCCCAACGGCGAAAGAAGAGGACGCAGCTCATCGCGATCACGACGTTATCCGCGACATGTCCCGAAGGAAATGAGGTGCCGTGTGTGCTGCGGTCATTGATTCCGGAATGACGAATGGTCGGTTGCTTGAAGAGCGTGAGAAACTTCGGCGACGCTTTTTGCAGCTGCACCATGCGGACGGTTTGTGTCTGCTTGGGACGAAATCGGCCGACGGCGGACTTCAGCGTTTTGACCACGAACGCGTCAGAGATAAGAAGCGTGATTGCAACGCACAGAACGAAGGCGCGCCCCTTGAATCCTCCGAAGATAAGCGGATAGAGGACCAGCACCACGAAAAGCGGCTTCCAGATCTCCATGTCGCTAAGTGCGGCCATGAACAAGTCGAGCGCAGGGCTCGTCCATCGTTCGTTGATAAGATGAAATACGGCCTGATCCATCGCGGCGCGCTCAGGATAAGTGATTCGTTACAACGTTAAATCGTTAAAACGGCAAAACGGAGACCCCTTTCACGATTCAACGATTTAACAATTTAACGAACATGTGCCGCACTCTCTTCCTCTCCACCATAGTCATCCTTCTATTTGTCCTGGCCTCGGCCAGTGCAGCGCCGACCGCGCAGGAGATACTCGTCTCGGCGCGGGCGCAGATTGCACAGCAACAGACAGAATTGGAAGGGCAGTTGCGCGAGAACGACCTGATCGTTCCTTTCCGGCTCACGCAAAGCGGCCCGATCATCCGTTATACTTTTTCCAATCCGGATGAAGCCTTGCAGCTGCGCCTGGGCGACGCCGGCTCGCAACTCGAGGAGATCACGCGAGAAGGCGTGGACAAGATCGCCGGTGCTGAGTTCAACCAAAAAGTACGGGGAACGGCGATCACCTACGAGGATCTCGC